>NZ_DIQL01000011.1:87001-88745 GCF_002427225.1 Proteiniphilum sp. UBA5463
TACGATAATGTTTCTTGGAAAGACGAAAGAAGATACGTAATGCCCGAATTATATCTGGCGACTGGCCGTACTAACTGGGGCGAATTACAAAGATCAAAAAGCTATGATGCTGTTAGTCCCCAATACTCGAATTACCAGCGGCAGTCCCGTAAATATCATTTTGAAAGCACACTAACCTGGGACAAACTCATCGCTGATAACCATCGAGTAAGTGCACTTGTTTATTATTACATGAGTGACGAACAAGACACGAGAGATGTTGATTTTGCCGATTCAGGACGTCGCGCATTGGAAGCTCTTCCGAAAAGATACCAAGGGCTCTCCAGCAGGCTCACATACGGATTCAAAGACACCTATATGATCGATTTTAATTTCGGTTACACCGGTTCGGAAAACTTTGAACCCGGGAAACAGTTCGGGTTCTTCCCTTCAATAGCGCTTGGATGGGTTCCTACCAGTTATAAATGGGTAACGGATAATATGAGTTGGCTTAACCATTTTAAATTACGTGCTTCATACGGATCGGTGGGTAGTGACCGTATTGCCGATTTCAGGTTCCCTTTTATGACTATCATTGGAGAAAATCAGCCTGTAGGTTGGGGAAGTACGCTAAACGGCGTGAGCGAATTACAATTCGGAGCCAATAACTTGATGTGGGAAAAAGCATTAAAGGCCAACGTGGGCGTTGAAGCAAATATGTTGGATAATAGATTATCTTTTGTAGTGGACTTTTTTAACGATAAGCGTGAAAGTATTTTTCAACGGAGGGAAACTATCCCCGGCTATGTGGGGTTAGTCTATACTGCGCGCCCGTATGGTAATGTGGGAAGTATGCGTAGTTATGGTACGGATGGTAATATTTCATACACGCACGAAATCCGGAAAGACTGGAGTTTTACCATCCGGGGAAATTACACCTATTCAGCAAACGAAATAATCAATTGGGAACAGGCCCCTACAAGATATCCATACCAACTATATAACGGTTACCCTTTATCAGCATTGCGCGGTTACATTGCCACGGGATTGTTTACCGACGAAGACGATATTGCATTTAGCGCTGCTCAGTCTTTCGGAGGCTTCAAAGTGATGCCTGGCGATATTAAATACAAAGATATCAATGGAGATGGAATCATCAATTCAGACGACCAGGTGTTTTTGTCTGACCCTACCTATCCGCGGTTAATGTATGGATTCGGCGGTGAAATGAAATACAAAGACCTCACGTTAGGCATTCTTTTCAAAGGAACAGGTAAAACTGATTTTTATCACGTGGGGTATCGCGGCAATGGAGCAGGTTACGTACCGTTTAACAATGGAAAAATCGGCAATGTGCTGACGATGGTCAACGATCCAGCCAACCGCTGGATTCCAATGGACTATGCTTTGGCAAATGGGATTGATCCGGCTTTGGCTGAAAATCCTAATGCCCGTTTTCCACGTCTTTCATACGGATATAATGCTAATAATTCGCAGTTGTCCACCTTTTGGAAGAATGATTCCCGGTACATTCGTTTACAAGAGGTAACACTCAATTACAATCTCAAAGCGAACTTTCTTAAACGGTTTGGCTTGTCATCTGCTGATATACAGTTAGTCGGAAATAACCTTGTTGTTTGGGACAAAGTTAAAGACTGGGATCCGGAACAGGGATATAGAAATGGACGCGCTTATCTAAACTTCTCCCCTTCCTTAGACAGTTTCTATTCACAGATAAGTTAGTTTCCTGGGATCGCCCTGCAGG
>NZ_DIQL01000042.1:0-31955 GCF_002427225.1 Proteiniphilum sp. UBA5463
AAAAAACAGAATAATGTTTTTAAGATTTTTGTTCACAGCTGTCAGATTATTCATAACTTTGTAAAGTTTAATGATTTTAGTGAGATTGTTAAACTGATTTACCACAAACAACCATATGATGCAAACAGTAGGGTTGTTTTGTAGTATCATCCCGAGCAGCCCTGAACAGGGTTGCTCTTTTTTAATATAATAAGAAATAATTAAGTTGTTGAGGTTTTATTCATAGGCATCTATTTTTTGATATGTTATTTATATAAAAGTATGTGATAGTTGTCTTTATTGTATTTGATTCCTGAAATATACTCAAGTGACTGCAGAACGGACTCAAGACTCTGATTATCGTGCTCTCCTGAAATAAGGTTATCAAACTCCTGTCCCTCCTGAAAGACTATAGAACAATTGTATTCTCTCTCCAGCTCTCTGGCTACGTCCTGAATAGGAGTAGCGTCAAAATAGAGGCACCCTTTTCTCCAGCCTGCCGTCTCGTATAGATCCTGATGTTTTTTTATCGTACCCCTAAGGGAATTCACCTCAACCCGTTCCTGTGCAGAGAGTCTCATGGTTGCCTCCGGCATTTCAATCTGAACCTTACCTCTATCAACCTTAACTGATGTAATTTCATCATTATAGTATGACTTGATATTGAATGCCGTGCCCAAGACCTTCACACAAAACTGCCCGGCAGTCACCACAAACTGCCGGTCGGGATCCCTGGCAACATCGAAAAAAGCCTCACCCTGAAGCATCACTTCACGAGCCTGCTGTGTGAATTTTGCAGGATAACGCAACCGGGAACAAGAATTGAGGGTAACCATTGACCCATCCGGTAAAGTAATATCTTTCCTTTCCCCATAAGTAGTTTCAATGCATTCATAATAAATATCCTGACGGGAAACCCCCTCATATAGGCGAAAAAAGGAAAAGATGACCGCTATTGCGGCTGCAATGCTTCCTGCCACTAAAAACAAAGGCTTTAGGGATCTTTTTTTCTTTTTCTCAATATCTTTTAAAATAGTGTAAGCTTCTTCTTTATATTCCTTATTCAGCGGGTCCCCGGTTTTTTCGAGGAACTGCGATTCCTCCCAGACGCTGAATGCAGCCTCCTCAATAATATCTTTATTGACGGGATCATTACTCTCCTCCAAAAAGGCGTAAGCCTCGTCTACGGTATAAGTCCCATTCAGAAAACGATGAATAACTGTTGTTTTATCTTTATTCCCTTTCATGAACATTCAAAAGGATGTTTAAAATATATCCTTGTATACTTATAATACACTTCAGACGAAAGAAGCAGGGGTGTTGTTAACTTAATTTTATATATTTAAACAAATCAGGATCAACAACAGATCGGCCATACTCCCGGGGTATTTCGCCAAAAAGCATCTTATTGATTTTAAAGCCTGCGTAATATGTTCCTGCACGGTATATATGGAAAGGTTCAGTTTTTGAGCTATTTCACGGTGCGACATATGCTCTTCTCTACTCATCCGGAATATCTCTTTTTGTCGTGGTGTAAGACGATTTATAGCTTTTTCAATAATTTCATTTAATTCATTATACAGAACGTTCCGGCTTGTGTCGTCATTGTAATCGATAGCTTGCGAAAGAATTGCCTGCATGACTCTCTTCTCACTTTCTATTCCCCTCAACATGTTCAATACCCTGTTTTTTACCATGGTATAAACATAAGATGAAAAAGAATACTCCGGATTGATAAAATGACGGGATTGCCAGATAACCGAAAACACATCATGAAAAATATCTTCAGCAAATTCTCTTGATTTAACAAATCTCATCGCAAAATAGATCAACCGGTCCTTGTAGCTGGCATATAATTCACTGAAAGCCTCTTCATCATTGTTCACAAGACGGAAGACAAGGGCTCTCTCGCGAACATCGTGTGCATCAGACTGATGATTATCCATAAAACTTTTATTGACCCATAAATATACAACAATAATATCAGATTTTTTTAAAATATTCAATTTCACTCCAGCATATAGCTCATAGAAGGGACTTTTTCAGGGAAAACAGCACTAAATGGCTCTTCATCCCCTAAAGTGTGATATCCGAAAAGCAATTGCGCCAATTTTCGGATATTTGCATGAAAGAGAGATTTTTCTGGAGGGCTGTATCTCCTAGCTTCTCCTCCCACAACTGTAAAAGAGGCACTGTTTACTTTCAGCAGTTCATCCCGTACAGATATAGAAAACGCTGTTTGCGGGTACCGTTCGGCAAATATCGAGATCAGTCTATGTGCATCAATCACTCGCGCCATACCCATCAGGTTTTTTTTGGGAGGGAACCCGAAAAGTGCCGCCTCCTCAACCATGGCATAAAAATCATCGAACGACTTCTGAACAGTCACATCTTTATGACGGAACAAAGAGTCAAACTCCCTGAATGCGGCGTACAGATCGCCCGGATATTTTTGCGTCAACTCTTTCAGAGAAGGCAAAGCCTCCGCTCCGGGGTCAAAAGTACGGGCAAAACCCAATTTGTCATAAAACCTCAACAGCCACTCTTCCTGAGGCACAAGCAAGATGATTGGCACATTCCTGCCGGCAGCGACGTCAAAACTTTTTATCAGCAGTTGCCGGCTATACCCTTTTTCTCTGTATTCAGGCAAGGTACACACACCGGAAAGATAGATAGCAGGAATTTCCGTCCCGCAAAAAGTGAACTGGTAAGACAACATCTGCAGAGAGGAAACAGCTTTGCCATCTTCAATATATATAAGCGTATTCTCGTTAAGGTATTTCCAGCGAAAATAAACCTCCATATAGTCATCCGGATCGTTGAACACGGTTTTCCACATATCCCAAACCTGCTGTTTTGTATTATCGTCGGCAAATTGAATCATGTTTTAATCGAAATAACGGTGAAACCTAATCAGGCAATGCAGATAACGTATGATAAACAGTTAGCTTTTGAATCTTGCGTTGTATTTTTCCAAAATAATATCAGGCTGATAGGAAAGCTTAGCCTGACGTAGATTATCAATCCCCATGTCCTCTTCACGATTCACATAGGTAAATTCTGAAGCCTCATTTTCGACAAATTGCTGATTAATGATGTTGTATGCACCGTGAGTGGTTGTAAAAGCTTTCTCCACATGAACTACAACAGTGTCTTGTGTAAGCTTCTCTCCAATGCTGAAGGCAACAATTTCGCTGTTCACGCATATCAGCCCTCCCATCAAATTAAGATATTCAAAATTATACAACATCTGTGTCGTTGCGTAATCATCATATACGAGTGAGGGGTCTTTCTCTTCACCGTTAATCTTCATCCACTTGTCAAGCATGCTTTTGCACTCTTCTACCAATACACGATTACCTGTAAGTGATTTGTACTGCCACTCATTTTCACGTTTAAACCGGTTGATATGATTACGTTTACTTTGCAGCTTCTTCCCTTTAAGATGTATCAGTTTTTCGGTGGTGTATATGTAATCTGAAAC
The DNA here is from genome assembly GCF_002427225.1 of Proteiniphilum sp. UBA5463. Lineage (NCBI taxonomy): Bacteria > Pseudomonadati > Bacteroidota > Bacteroidia > Bacteroidales > Dysgonomonadaceae > Proteiniphilum > Proteiniphilum sp. UBA5463. The sequence goes on from NZ_DIQL01000042.1 coordinate 3,464, forward strand.
ACTTCTGTTAAGGTTATATTCGAACCTTCCCGGCATCGCTTCTTCAATTTCTCTGATCATCTCTTTTGTCACACCTCTAATCTGAAAAACGGAACCGAACTGCTTATGATCATCTATGATTATTTCTATACCCTTTTTAATGTCTCCCAATCCAACAGGCTTAAGGTATGAGTTGCGATTATTATTGTCTCTAAACCTAATAAACAGCAGATTATCACTTACTGCGAATTGTGTGCTGAACTTCTTTCCCCATGTGAACAGGTTTGTAAAACATAAATCCGAAGCTCTGTAATTTTGTTTTTCGAGATATGAATTTATTATGTCTCTATCCTTTAATTCTATTGTTTTAAATGTAAGCATAAATATAAATGGCTTTCTTTGTCTTGTTTTGAGTATGATGAGTACATAACTATTCCGTTTATTAATGGCAGATCAAGACGATAAGCCTTACCAAACACAGAAATAGTCCAATGTAATTAAAACAGTGCAACAAAAATTGAAATAGTAAACAGGTCTGTAAAAGTATAAAAAAATTATTAACTCAGAGTCCCAAAAACCACTTGGCTATTGAAAAATAGATAAGAACTCCGGATATGTCGGCAATTGACGTAATCAAGGGAGCGCTCGCTGTGGCCGGGTCAAGCTTAAAGCGGGTAAACAAAAACGGAAGAAGCATGCCGATCATACTCCCCACAACAACAGTAAATACCATTGTAAGGGCAACAACCGGAATAATTTCAGGAGAGCGCCAGCTTGCCACCATGGTAACACCCACGGCCATGCTTACCCCTAGCAGCAATGCAACAATAAACTCTTTGCCCAGCAACCTCAACCAATCTCTTCGCTGCACATCGCCTACTGCAAGCGCCCTGATCATGAGCGTAGCAGATTGAGATCCCGCATTTCCAGCACTGTCTATCAATAAGGGCAGGAAAAAGACCAAAGACACAACAGACTCAATAAGATTTTCAAAACGTGCTATTGCTGCCCCCGAAAAAATATTAACAAAAACCAATGCCATTAGCCATACGATGCGCTTCTTGTAAAGAAATGGCACTGAAGCATGCAGTGGACTGATTACAGCATCTTTTACTGCACCGAACTTATGAAAATCTTCCGTCCCTTCTTGTTCAGCAACATCAAAAATATCGTCAATAGTAACAATACCCAATAGCGTTCCCGTTGTATCTATTACAGGAAGTGCGGTACAGTTATAATCCTTAAAGACCTTGACTGCTGTCTCCTGATCGTCATAAGCACTTAGCCACAGGCACTTATCTCCGATTAAATTCTCTATCAGTTCATCAGAGCCGGCAACCAATACATCGCGGATAAGGATATCATCAATAAGTTTCCATTCATAATCTACCACATATAAAACATCAAGGGTTTCTGAATCTCTGCCAAACTTGCGAACATGTTGCAATGTCTGTTCAACAGTGAAGAAAGATTTAACAGCCACAAACTTCGGAGTCATCAGTCGGCCTATACTGTCTTCGGGGTAGCCAAGCAGCTGAATAGCAATACTACGGTTTTCCGGGCTTAGCATCTGCATAAAGCGCTGTGCAACCTGCCCGGGAAGTTCTTCAAAAAAAGCAGTACGGTCATCAGGATCCATATCATTCATCAGATCCGCTACTTTTTCTGCATTATTGGCTAAATCAGAAATGACCTCTCCCTGCTTCATCGGTGAAAGTTCCTGAAAGACGTCTTTAGCCTTTTCACGCGGTAAAAATCTGAAAAGAACAGCTGAATCGAACTCCCTGCTATGTTCGATTAGAAATACAATGGAAGGGTTGTCCAATGTCAACAGATCCTCCTTAAGAATAATCCATGACTGCTCTTTAATTAGTTTACGGAATTGTGTTAATTTTTCATCCATCTCGACCTCCTTTAAACTGAACATGAATACTACATGCATTATCAACTGCTTCAGCAGCACTTGGTTAAAGGGTTGCAGCTTGTCTGCCCGACAAGTTGCATTTTCCTTAAGGCAGTGAAGCCTGCCAAAAACAGAGTTTACCGGTATTAAAACTTCTTAAACCCTACTATCTCTCTTACATCTGCAATTGTTTTCTGTGCATTCTCTCTTGCTTTTTCCGCTCCTTCAAGAGTTACTTTTCTCAGATATGCATCATCATTTTTTATCTCCAGGATCCGCTCCCTAATGGGCGATGTGACTTTTATTATATCAGCAGCCAACTGTTTCTTCAGGTCTCCATATCTTATTTGACAACTGTTCCACAGATCTTCAAAGTGTTGCACCACTTCTACGGTGGATACAACCCGGAGTATTGTAAAAAGATTTTCTATATAATCGGGCTTAACAGAATTCGGTTCTAAAGGCCCTGAATCAGTAAGCGCTTTTTTAACTTTCTTCTCAATCTCTTTAGGGGTGTCGCTAAGGTATATTGCATTCCCCTCCGACTTTCCCATTTTACCGCTGCCATCCAGCCCCGGTATCTTAACCAGTTTCTTCCCGAAATTATAAGCTACCGGCTCTTTGAAATATTCCACGCCGTAGAAATTATTAAACCGGCGGGCAAAGCGTCGTGTCATCTCCAGATGTTGTTCCTGGTCTTTTCCAACCGGCACCTTATCGGCATTGTGAATAAGTATATCTGCCGCCATTAATGTGGGATAGGTCAAAAGCCCCGCATTAACATTATCGGGTTGCTTCCTTGCTTTCTCTTTGAACGACGCTGTTTTTGACAGCTCCCCCATGTAGGCGTGCATGTTCAGATACAGATATAGCTCAATTGTTTCACGAACATCGCTCTGTACATAAATCACCGATTTTTCCGGATCGATTCCTGCCGCAAGGTAGTCCACCAGCACGTTTTTTACGTTCTGATGCAGCATCTTGGGGTCGGGATGTGTTGTCAGAGAGTGTATGTCGGCGATAAAGAAATAACATTTGTTTTCCTCCTGCATCCTGGTAAAGTTGCATAAAGCACCAAAATAATTACCCAAGTGTAATTTTCCGGTTGATCGAATACCGCTTAAAACTATATCCATGATCTGTAATAATTCTTTTAAACGCGCAAAGATAACAAAATAATGGCAAACAGAGATAATAAATTCAACACTATACGCTGTCATTATAACATTAATTACCGTTCAAGCCAGGCTTATTAAGGAAAAAATTCAGCAAATAGTTCTTTTTTGATGTTTAAAAGTACTACTTTTGTGATCTAAAAAAAAAATTCAACGAAAAGAGGCTGAACAGGTACACTACAAAATATTGAATGGGCACCTTTGTTTCATGCGATTATAAATTCTGACTTTCAGTAAAGTCAGGCTATTATTGTGTTATGCACATCAAAGGTAAGCTTGGATTATGCCTTGACGAATGAATATTTAACTTGAACTTTTTTAGCTAGGATCGCAACAAATGCAAATGTTGTATAAATAACAAATAAAATAATCATTAAAAAAAAACTTTATGAGTTGGTTAATCAAATCATCTATCGGACGGAAGTTTACACAAAGTATTTCCGGCCTTTTTCTGATTCTGTTCCTGCTTTTTCACATGTCTATGAACCTGGTGCTCATCTTCAGCTATGACGCCTATAATTTCATCGCCAATGAAATCCTTGGTGCTAACTGGTGGGCAGTATTGGGAACTGCAATCATTGCTCTGGGTTTTGTGATTCATGTTGCTTATGGAATTATACTTACGCTTCAAAACCAAAAAGCCAGAGGAAGTGACAAATATGCATCGTCCAGCAAAACGCCCGTAGCTTGGTCCTCCAAAAACATGTTCGTCCTGGGTTTATTTGTGCTGCTTTTCCTCTTCCTGCATCTTTATCAGATGTGGTACCAGATGCAGTATAAAGAACTGCTCATGATCGAAGGTGCCCGCACCGACGGCGCTCAACTGGTGGAGGAGGTATTCTCCAATCTCTGGATTGTAATTGTATACATAATCGCTTTCGTCTCATTATGGTTCCATCTGACCCACGGTTTCTGGAGCGCACTTCATACCGTTGGCTGGAACAACACTGTCTGGATGAAACGAATAAAAGTTATCGGCAATATCTTCTCCACCATTATCTCTCTGGGTTTTATTGTCGTGGCTATTGCCGTTCATCTGGGATACTCCAACATATTAGGATAACTAAAGAATTTGAATATTATGAATAAAATAGACTCAAAAATACCAAAGGGGGCTCTCGCTGAAAAGTGGACCAACTACAAGAACAATCAGAAGCTGGTTAATCCGGCTAATAAGCGTCGGCTCGACATTATTGTCGTAGGTACCGGACTGGCAGGTGCATCGGCTGCAGCATCGCTGGGTGAAATGGGATTCAACGTACTTAACTTCTGCATACAGGATTCTCCCCGCCGTGCACACTCTATTGCCGCTCAGGGAGGTATCAATGCGGCCAAGAACTATCCTAACGACGGGGACTCCGTTTACCGTCTGTTTTATGACACTATAAAGGGAGGTGACTATCGTGCACGCGAAGCCAACGTCTACCGTCTAGCAGAAGTGTCGAACAGTATTATCGACCAATGTGTGGCACAGGGTGTCCCCTTTGCCCGTGAATATGGAGGATTACTGGCTAACCGCTCTTTTGGCGGTGCACAGGTATCACGTACATTCTACGCCCGCGGACAGACCGGACAGCAACTGCTTTTAGGAGCCTATTCTGCATTGAGCCGCGCTGTTCACAACAAACAGGTTAAACTGTACACACGTTATGAGATGGTGGATCTTGTCATCATCGACGGCCGTGCCCGCGGGATCATTGCCCGCAACCTGGTAACCGGAAAACTGGAACGATTTGCCGCACATGCAGTGGTGATAGCCACCGGCGGATATGGAAACACCTTCTTCCTCTCCACTAACGCGATGACCTCTAACGGTTCGGCTGCATGGCAGTGCTACAAGAAAGGCGCCTATTTTGCCAATCCATGTATGGCTCAGATTCACCCAACCTGCATCCCGGTACACGGTGAGTTCCAGTCGAAACTTACACTGATGTCGGAATCGTTGCGTAACGACGGACGCATCTGGGTACCCAAAAAGCTGGAAGACGCCAAGGCAATTCGTGAAGGGAAACTGAACCCAACCGACCTGAAAGAGGAGGATCGCGACTACTATCTTGAACGGCGCTATCCGGCATTTGGGAACCTTGTGCCGCGTGACGTGGCATCGAGAGCAGCCAAAGAACGCTGCGATGCAGGTTTTGGTGTCGGGTCAACAGGTCTGGCTGTTTATCTCGATTTCGCAGAAGCTATCGGCCGACTCGGAAAAGATGTGGTGGAAGCCCGTTACGGGAACCTGTTCCAGATGTACGAAAAGATTGTTGACGATAACCCCTATGAAACTCCTATGATGATCTATCCTGCCATCCACTACACTATGGGCGGTATATGGGTAGATTATGAACTGATGACCACCATCCCCGGCCTTTTCGCCATTGGCGAAGCCAACTTCTCAGACCATGGTGCAAACCGCCTGGGCGCTTCGGCTCTTATGCAGGGACTGGCCGACGGATACTTTGTGCTTCCTTATACCATACAGAATTATCTGGCAGATCAGATCAATATTCCGCACTTCAAGACTGATGATCCGGAATTCGATAAGGCAGAAAAAGAAATTAACAACAAGCTTGACCGGTTGATGAATATCAGGGGAAAACATTCCGTAGATCATATTCACAAAAAACTGGGCCACATCATGTGGGATTTCGTGGGAATGGGACGAGATGCAGAGGGCCTGAAAAAGGCTATTGAGAAACTGAAAGAACTCAAGAAGGACTTCTGGACCAACCTACGTATTCCCGGTAACAAAGAGACGCTTAACGTAGAACTCGAAAAGGCACTGAGGCTTGCAGATTTCATTGAGATTGGAGAACTTATGGCTCACGATGCCCTCGACCGTGAAGAGTCGTGCGGCGGCCATTTTCGTATTGAACACCAGACAGAAGAGGGTGAAGCGTTGCGTCACGACGACAAGTTCTCTTACGTTTCCTGTTGGGAATACCAGGGAGAGGAAAAGGATCCGGTGATGTACAAGGAACCGCTGGAATACGAATTTGTGGTTCGTCAGCAAAGAAACTACAAATCTTAATCAGTTGATGAATAACGAGTAAACTTAAAAAAACAACGATCATGGATAAAGATATCAATATAAAAGTAAAAGTTTGGCGTCAGAACGGACCGAAAGAGAAGGGACATTTTGAGACCTACCCCCTGGAAAATATCTCTCAGGGAAGCTCTTTCCTCGAAATGCTGGATATCCTTAACGAACAACTCATCAACGAAGGAAAGGAGCCTGTAGTTTTTGATCATGACTGCCGTGAAGGCATTTGCGGAATGTGCAGCCTGTATATCAACGGTCATCCTCACGGGCCCGATCAGGGTATTACAACCTGTCAACTTCATATGCGGCGGTTCAACGACGGAGATACCATCACAGTTGAGCCATGGCGCTCTGCCGCTTTCCCTATCATAAAGGATTTGATGGTCGACAGGTCTGCTTTCGATAAGATAATGCAGGCAGGGGGTTACGTATCCGTAAACACGGGAGGTATTCCCGATGCTAATGCTATTCCTATCCCAAGAGACGATGCCGAGATGGCAATGGATGCTGCAGCCTGCATTGGTTGCGGTGCCTGTGTGGCAGCTTGTAAAAATGGGTCGGCAATGCTTTTCGTTTCGGCAAAGGTAAGCCAGCTTGCCCTGTTGCCTCAGGGACGAGTGGAAGCTGCCAGAAGAGCCAAATCAATGGTAGCCAAAATGGATGAGCTGGGCTTCGGTAACTGCACAAATACCGGTGCATGTGAGGTGGAATGCCCGAAAAATATCTCCATCACCAATATTGCACGGTTGAACAGAGAATTTTTGAAAGCTAAGTTCAAAGATTGATAGGTACGAAACTATAGTGAGAAAGCGTTTCTTCTCTTTTTGAAGAGTTGGAACGCTTTTTTATAAGGTTTTTAATGATTCTTTAACAACCTTATCCCGATTTTTTTTGTTTAACTATTATCATAGATATAAATATATCTTTTTTAATACAATCTATGAATAATTTTTTTGCAAAAAAATAGAAGTTTGGAACGGACATAAAATCATTATAATCCAAATAGATAATTAAAAACAGTTATATCCATCTAACTAAAAATTTAAATAATAGTATGAAACCAAAGAATATCATTCATAACAGCCTAACAGTAATATTACTGTCAATGATGAACTTGCCAGTTTTTTCACAGATTAGGTTCGGTGTAAAAGCAGACGTGGGATTGAATAATCCTAATTTCAGCACTTCCGCTCTGAAGGTCGAAAATATGACATCATACAGTATTGGCCCATCATTTGAAGCCATGCTTCTTCCGCTGGCAACTGCCAAGCTTGGTATAGATGCCTCACTTGTATATAACGATAACCGCATGACTGTCTCCAATCTTACCGGTACAAATGAAGTAAAAGATATATCAAACCGTTATCTTATGATGCCGGTAAATGCAAAGTTGAAATTTGGAGCAGGCTTGCTCCCGATAAGGCTGTTTGCCGCAGCAGGGCCATATGCCGGATATCTTATCCATGGTGATAAAATAAATATTGAAGAAACAGCTGATAATATAAAGGCTAAAGGTTTCTGTGCAGGAACCAATATTGCCCTTGGTGTTGAAGTGCTAAGAATGATACAGGTGGGGGTGAACTACAGAGTTCAGCTGACCGACAATTACTCGCTTGATAAACCTAACTGGAGAGATCCTCTTAACGGCAAAACAAACTCCTGGAATATTACAGGTTCAATCTATTTCTGATATATGTTTGCTGATCTGATACTTCCGCTCCCACTTCCCGGCATGTTCACTTATGCCATTCCAGCAGATATGCAAAACAAGATTGGGAAAGGATTCAGGGTGATTGTACCTTTTGGCAAAAGGAAGTATTACACCGGCATAGTTTCAAATATTCACAGTAAAGCCCCTCAAAATATGGCAATCAGGGAGATCCATTCCCTTATCGATTCACACCCTGTTGTGAATGAGCATCAACTGAAGTTATGGGAATGGATCTCTTTTTATTATCTCTCTTCTCCTGGAGATGTTTATAAAGCCGCTCTCCCCTCGCCTATGATCCCGGCGGATCTTAAACCTGGTTTTAAACCATGGACAGAGTCCTTTATTCGTTTGCATTCCTCGCTGAATGTCAAATCGTTACCCGGAATAATTGGAAGAGCAAAAAAACAGCAAGCTCTCCTGGATGAGATCTCCCTTTTTCTTTCGGAAAACAAAAGGGATAGTATCAGCAGAAAAGAGATTTCAGGCTTTTCTTCCTTTTCCCCCTCGGTGCTCAACGGATTGCTGCAAAAGCAGATATTAGAAACATTCGATATGGAGAAAGGGCGTATAGTAAATGAGAACATGCCTTTACGGAAAGCTTATCCGTTAAGCGAACTTCAACAAAAAGCACTAAACGAACTTAATAACTGCTTTAACTCAAAACAAACATGTCTTTTACATGGAGTTACTTCAAGCGGAAAGACAGAGATATATATTCATCTCATAGACCAGTTTACGGCTAAAGGAGAACAAACACTCTATCTGTTACCGGAAATAGCTCTTACTGCACAGCTTACGCAGCGATTAAAATCGGTTTTCGGTAATAAGATAGGTATCTATCACTCCAAAATAAATGATAACGAGCGTACGGAGATCTGGCAAAAGATGCTCTCGGAAGATCCCTATATGATTATCCTGGGTGCAAGATCCTCCCTTTTTCTCCCTTTTCAACGCTTAGGGCTTGTAATTGTGGACGAGGAGCATGAAACAGGTTACAAACAGCAGGATCCTTCTCCCCGTTATCATGCACGTGATACAGCAATCATGCTGGCACATATATACGAGGCCAAAACAGTATTGGGATCAGCAACCCCATCTATAGAATCATACTATAACGCCATGACCGGTAAATATGGGCTGGTGACAATAAAAGAGCGATTCAACTCTGTTCATTTACCTGAAATTGATATACAGAATACAAAAGAGCTGCGAATGAAAAGGAAAATGAAATCGCTGCTTGCACCGGATTTGATCAAACAGATAAACAATGCACTTGATAATGGCGGGCAGGTAATTCTATTTCGCAACCGACGAGGTTTTGCCTCACTGATTGAATGCAAACTTTGTGCATGGACACCCAAGTGTACACGTTGTGATGTATCGCTTACCTATCACAAATTGAGCAACCGTCTGGTATGTCACTATTGCAACACCTCATACCCAGTTCCATCAGAATGCCTTAATTGCGGAGAGAAAAGCTTGAAGCCGCTTGGCCAGGGGACAGAGCAGCTTGAAGAAGAGGTGAACCAGCTTTTCCCTGGAGCTGTTGTTGCAAGGATGGATATGGATACAACCCGCGGAAAAGATTCTTACGAACGAATTATCAAAGGTTTTGAGGAAAAACAAATCGATATTTTAGTCGGGACTCAAATGTTATCAAAGGGATTAGATTTTGACAATGTGAATGTTGTTGGAATTATCTCTGCCGACTCCCTGCTCAACTACCCCGATTTTCGTTCGCACGAAAGAGGATTCCAGCTGATGATGCAGGCTGCAGGCCGTGCCGGGCGTAAAAACAAACAGGGTCTGGTGATAATTCAGAGTGCCCACCCTGGACAACCTATTTACCGCTACCTCCTTAATAACGATTACGAATCATTTTTCAGGTCACAGCTTACCGAGAGAAAACTGTTCAACTATCCGCCCTACTCCAGGATAATTTGCATTATATTCAAACACAGAAATGAGAAAATAGTTGAAAAAGCGTCAGCCTTTTTTACCAGCTATTTGAAACAATCTTTGCAGGAGCGTGTTCTCGGCCCCAACAAACCAATAGTAAGCCGGATCCAAATGTACCATATACGCGAAACAGTTCTTAAATTGGAAGCCGGATTGTCGCCGAAACGGGTACGCGATACACTGAATAATGCAGAAAAACTTTTGAGAGAAGAACAGGAATTTAAATACTCTATATTGTATTACGATGTGGACCCTTTGTAGAATGATGAAAAAAACCGGAATTGCATACTGCTATCCGGTTTTTACTTCTGTTATAAGCCTCGTTCTCACGAGACATTATTTCATTTCAATTTCTTCTTTAAGGTCTATTTCATCTCCGTCCTTGTCATAAAAAACATATTGCAGGAATCCGAGTTTCTGGTCGGGTATAACTTTCATTCCCACATTGTATTTTTTTCTCCATTTGTACTTCAACGAAATGAGGCCTTGCTGAACATATGCTGCAACATAAGGATGTATGTGCAGACTGAATTTCTTCACTTTTAGATTGTTTACCAAATAATCGATCTTCCTCTCAAGGGTGTCAGTAAAAAGAATCGATGATTTTATTTTTCCTTTACCAAAGCAAGTAGGGCAAACTTCGCTTGTGGTAACTTCCATTTCGGGCCGTACACGCTGACGTGTTATCTGCATTAACCCGAACTTACTCAATGGCAAAATGTTATGTTTTGCTCTGTCATTTGCCATCAACTCCTGCATCCTGGAAAGAAGCTTGTTGCGATGCTCTCCCTTGTTCATGTCGATGAAGTCGATAACAATGATGCCTCCCATATCACGTAAACGAAGCTGCCGTGCAATCTCTTCCGCTGCAGCTAAATTCACCTCATAAGCACTGTCTTCCTGACCGAGTTTTGATTTATTGCGATTTCCGCTGTTAACATCGATCACGTGCAGTGCCTCGGTATGTTCAATAATCAGGTAGGCACCATTTTTAAAAGTAACAGTTTTTCCAAAGAGCGATTTGACCTGTTTTGTAATGCCGAAATTATCGAAGATTGGCAACGAGCCGGTATAATCTTTTACAATATTTTTCCGGTCGGGCGCAATAATACTTACATAATCGGCAATCTGCTTAGACACGCCCCTGTCATTGACGTGAATCTGTTCGAAAGATGGATTAAATATATCGCGCAAAAGTGCTACTGTACGTCCTGTCTCCTCATAAATGAGTGAAGGAGTCTTGACTTTCAGCATTTTGCCGATGTTGTCTTCCCATCGTTTGACCAGTACTTTCAGTTCGGCATCGAGATCAGCAACCCGCTTGCCTTCGGCATTGGTGCGTATAATCACCCCGAAGTTCTTGGGCTTGATGCTATGCACCAGCTGTCTGAGCCGGGCGCGTTCTTCGCGCGACTTAATTTTTTGCGATACCGATACACGGTTAATAAACGGAATCAACACCATGAACCGTCCCGCGAAAGAGATTTCAGCCGTTAGTCTCGGTCCTTTAGTTGAGATAGGTTCTTTGGCTACTTGAACCAATATTTCCTGTCCCACTTTCAGGATATCCGATATTGAGCCCTCTTTGTCGATATCGGGTTGCAGCTTCATCTTCTGGAGCTGCGGAATCTTTTTCTTGTCTTCAACCTGTTTCTGAAAATTCAGAATAGAGTTGAATTCAACCCCTAAATCCAAATAGTGAAGAAAAGCGTCCTTTTTGTGTCCCACATTCACAAATGCTGCGTTCAGGGCGGGCATAAGTTTTTTTACTTTGCCCATGTAAATGTTTCCAACCGAGAAAGAGCTGTCTTGACTCTCTTGCTGAAGTTCTACCAGTTTCTTGTCTTCGAGAACTGCAATGGTAATTTCTTTGGGTTGAACATCTACAACAAGTTCGCTTGTCACAATTGTTCGTTTTAAATGTTTATATAATATATTGGGCTTCTGTCTTCACAACAGAAAGCAGGTTCTCACCAGAACCTTCTCCCTCTTTTATATACAAAGAACAAACTTAACTTCCTGGTGGTTTTCTTTTAAGTTTGTTCCTGTAAATATTTGTAAAAAAAGCACTAAGTTCCTATTTTCTCTTTTTGTGTCTATTTTTTCTAAGTCTTTTTTTACGCTTGTGAACAGACATCTTATGCCTTTTCCTTTTTTTTCCGCTTGGCATATTTATTTCTCCTTATTATTTAAGTTATTTAGCTTCTTTTACCTGGGCAACAAATGTTTTTGCAGGCTTGAAAGCGGGTATATTATGTTCGGGAATGATGATAGTCGTATTTTTGGAAATATTACGTGCTGTTTTCTGGGCTCTCCTTTTTACAATGAAGCTGCCAAATCCTCTCAAATACACGTTTTCGTTGCTTGCCAAAGAATCTTTAACCACTTCCATAAAAGATTCTACAGTTGCCAGGACCGATGCTTTATCAACGCCAGTCTTCTTTGCAATCTCATTAACAATGTCTGCTTTAGTCATTTTTATTATATTTTTAAATATTAAATAATAATACAGTTGATTGGTTAGTAAAATTTTGGACTGCAAATATATAGCTTTTTTCTTAAGGCGTAAAATAAATATTGGAAAATTTTCAGATTTTCCAATATTTTGCGGATAAATATACTCTATACATTCGTTTTGTAACTAAACGACTTGACTATGTAAATTCAGAATCGCATTCAATTGCCGCCATCAGCCAATAATCAGGGTGAGTCCTTTTCCAAAAGGAGTAAAGCAACACCAAAAACATGTCGACTCAGAATTACAATACAGGGTGAGAAGAAAATGCGGCGATTTACAGGATTATTGCCACCTTTTTTCTGTAACCGATTATGATAAGGATGAGGGTAGAGAGCGTAATATTTCCCGGTAAACATACACACGGCATGCAAACACCCTTAAAAATCAACAAATTTGCATAAACCCTGTTTTCTTATGTTCTTTGTAGGGATTAATTGAATAATTATCATGAAACTATTTGAAAATTCTCATTGCCAATTGCAAAATTATGATTAATTTTGTTTTTATAGCGTGAACTATTCTTAAACCAAAAATATAAAGTTATGTCAGTGAACAAAGTTATCTTAGTAGGAAATGTAGGAAAGGACCCTGAAATCAAGTATTTTGACAACGACGTTGCAAAGGCGAACTTCTCGCTGGCGACCAGTGAAAGAGGTTACACAACTTCAGGGGGTACTCAGGTACCTGAACGTACTGAATGGCACAACATTGTTTGTTGGAGAGGATTGGCTCAGGTTGCGGAAAAATTTGTGAAAAAGGGAACGTTGCTTTACATCGAAGGGAAAATCCGTTCCCGCTCGTATGACGACCAGAACGGTGTGAAGAGATATATCACCGAAATTGTTGCTGATAACCTGGAGTTGCTAAGCCGCAGATCGGGTGGCGGAGAGAGTGAAAATACCGGAGGCAAACAAGATTTTTCAAATTCAACCGACACCTCCGGAGAACCGGGTGATATTTCCGAAGTGGATGATTTGCCATTCTAAATAAAAGATCGTAATTTTGCGAAAGAATGTTTTAGCGTCTGATTTTCAAAAGAAGAGGTAGAACATTCTTTTGTTTCACTAAAAAATTGCAACTTGGATCCTGACCCTTTATCGTTTCAATATATTAACTTGCAGGCTTTCGTACCTGTCCTGTCCGATTATATCTTAACAGCGCTCCTCCTCCTGTTTATTATCTCAAATGCAATTATTTCAGGATCTGAAGTTGCCTTTTTCACGGTTGAAAGAAACTTCTCCGATGATATTCACACCTCTGATGAACCAAAAAAAATCAGCATATCCAACCTTCTTAGAAAACCGGAAAAACTTTCAGCCTCAATTGTTATTGCATATAATTTGCTGAATGTAAGCATTACAGTGCTTATTATATATCTATTGAACAGATTGCCTTTTTTCGGGGGAGATGTTGTTGAGACTCTTTTACTTGAGGTAATTATTTCCATTTGTGTGGTTTTGCTTTTTGTAAATATCCTGCCAAAACTGTACGCTTCACACAACCCTCTACGTTTTGCTTCCAACAACGTATATTTTATTTACTTTATAAACAGGTTGATGAGCCCTGCATCTTCCCTGCTCGTTAAGAGCACTTCGGCAATAAGTCCTTCTTCAAAGCGATGGAAGCATGAGATATCTGTAGATGATCTTTCAAAGGCGCTTGAAATTACATCGAATGACATTACCAGGGATCAGGAAAAAGAGATGCTCGAAGGAATAATCCGCTTCAAGGACAAAACTGTTGACGATATTTTAGTCTCCAGGGGCGATATGATAGCTATAGATTTGCAAACTCCCTTTAAAGAGGTAATCGACTTTATTGTTGATGCCGGTTTCTCCCGTATTCCGGTGTTTGATGAAAATCCGGATAATATCAAAGGTATTCTTTATGTGAAAGATCTGTTGCCACATTTGGGAAAACCCAACAATTTCAGGTGGCAGTCACTTATTCGTTCCGCATACTTTGTCCCGGGGACTAAGCGTATAGACGACCTCCTTGAGGAGTTCCGTTCGAGCAAGATACATATGGCTGTGGTGGTTGATGAATATGGTGGCACGTCTGGTCTTGTTACAATGGAAGATATTCTTGAAGAGATTGTTGGCGATATAAGCGACGAGTACGACGAGGAGCTTCGTTTATACACTATTGCGGCTGATGGTTCATATATTTTCGAGGGTAAAACTCCTTTGGAGGAATTCATAAAAATCACTGGCCTGCCCGAAAAGGATTTTGAGGAGATGGCTGAAGAGGTGGGCACTCTTGCCGGATTATTACTGGAGTTGAAGGGTGATTTTCCAAAAAGAAAAGAGAGCTTCATATTCAAGAAACACACCTTTCTGGCAGAAGAGATGAGTAAAAAACGCATAACTAAAGTGCGTTATATTCCGCCTAAAATCAAGAAAACAGATTAATTGCTTGTGCATAAGCCCCACATAACGTATCTTTTATGCTTATAAGAAGAGAATATACCCAGACCGGGTGCCTTCTTGGTATCTGGAAAATGGATGAATCGCGTGAAGAGCTGTTGCTGCTCTTCCCGGAGCATCTCCGCTACGAAGCAATTGAATATATAGAAGGTATTCGCTCCGAAAGTCGTTCTATAGAATGGCTCTCCTCTCGTATAATGCTTTTGGTACTTTTAGGTGAAGAGAAAATAATCTATAACCGTAAAGACGGTAAACCATATCTTGAAGATGGCACCCATTACATAAGCATCTCACATACGAATAATTATGCAGCAATCCTGCTCCATGAAACAGCTCCGGTTGGAATTGATATAGAAACACGTTCAGAAAGGGTGAAAAAGATAGCTTCAAAATTCATTTCAGAAGATGAATTCATTGACCCTTCACAGAAAACGGTTCATCAGCTACTGCACTGGTCTGCAAAAGAGAGTCTGTTTAAGCTTATCAACGAAGAGGGTATTGACTTTAAACAACATTTTCGCATACACCCTTTTACGCCAGCCGTGGAGGGTGTTATAGAGGCTACTGAGTCAAAAACAGGTCTGTCACAGACTTTTAATATTCATTACGAGGTGCACGCTGAATACGTTCTTACCTGGATAGCCGGAAACAACCCGGAATAAAAAAGCGCCCTGGAAATTTCCGGAGCGCTTTAGCCTATATAGCAACTATGAAAATTAATTAAACTGTAAGTGACACTCTTTTGAACAAAGTCACTGTTAGCTCTTTATCATTTTCCTTCAAGAACTGTTCAATATTTTTCTTAGAATCCTTAACATATTCCTGCTGAAGAAGTGTAGATTCTTTATAGAATTTCTGCAATGCACCCTCGGCAATCCTGTCCAGTAAATTTTCAGGCTTACCTGCTTCACGGGCTTTTTCGCGGGCTATTTCCAGTTCTTTCTCTTTAATATCAGCGGGTATCTCTTCAGCTGTAACGGCAATAGGGCTCATAGCAGCCACCTGCATTGCCACATCTTTGGCTACTTGTTTATCAACATTGACTTTATTAAATCCAACAATGGTAGCCAATTTATTACCCATATGAATATATGATGTTACATATGGAGCAGTAATATGTTCATAATAACCCAACTCCATTTTTTCACCTGTGGCACCTATTTTATCGGTAATAAGTTGTGAAACGGTACCATTGGAAAGTTCCAGAGAAAGAAGTTGTTCCAGGGTTTTAGGTTTGTGTTCGATTGCTGCATCAAGAATCTGACCGGTTAATGCAACAAACTCCTCATTTTTTGCAACAAAATCTGTCTCGCATTGTAGTGCAACCACAGCCGCGAAATCTCCTTCAGCCCTTGCTAATACGCAACCTTCCGATGCTTCGCGATCCTCACGTTTTGCAGCAACTGCCTGCCCCTTTTTACGGATTATCTCCATCGCTTTGTCGAAATCTCCGTTCGCTTCGTTAAGTGCATTTTTGCAATCCATCATTCCCGCTCCTGTCATCTTGCGCAAATGCTGGATATCTGCCATTGAAACTGCCATATACTTTATATTATATTTGTAATGTTTTATTTCTGTTATTTATACGTCAACGTCTTCGTCTGTCGCATATTTACTTACCACTGCTGCCTTCATCGCTTCCGTGTCTTCTTTCTTCACACGTTCTTTCTTGGCGGCTTTTGACTTGCGTTCCCTGCGCTGAGGAGCCTCTTCATCCTGTTCTTCAGCAGCAGCTGCATCAGCTTTTTCAATCTTACGCTCATCAAGGCCCTCTTTTATTGACTCACATAGGAACCCAATAATCATATCCACAGCTTTTGCAGCATCATCATTTGCAGGAATAACAAAATCTATATTTGTCGGGTTTGAATTGGTATCCACGATGGCAAAAACCGGTATCCCCAAACGTTCAGCCTCTTTCACTGCTATCTGTTCTTTCATCACATCCACTACAAGAAGTGCTGAAGGTAGACGTGTAAGATCCTGGATCGAACCCAGAGTTTTCTCAAGTTTTGCACGCTGGCGGGTTATCTGCAGCTTTTCACGTTTTGAAAGGGTATCGAACGTACCGTCCTTGATCATCTTATCAATATTACCCATTTTTTTCACCGCTTTCCGTATAGTAGGAAAGTTGGTCAACATTCCTCCCGGCCAGCGCTCAATAACGTAAGGCATGTTCACGCCCTGGGCTTTTTCCTCGATCACAGGCTTAGCCTGTTTTTTTGTTGCTACAAAAAGGATTTTCTTTCCAGATTTTGCAATCTGTTTAAGTGCAGCGGCAGCTTCCTCAGCTTTCGCTATAGTTTTGTAAAGGTCAATAATATGGATTCCGTTGCGCTCCATGAAAATATAGGGAGCCATCGCAGGATTCCATTTTCTTTTTAAGTGCCCGAAGTGTGCTCCGGCTTCAAGAAGTTGGTCAAATTCTAATTTTGCCATGTTTGTTGTTTTAAATAATTCGTTTACATTCTTTTTCCAAACCGAACCGTAAGGTAAATTATCCGCTCAACTTATAATAACGTGCCAGATAACGTCCTTACGATTTAGATACTAAACGTAGCAGCCTAGCGGCTGCTTTTATCTGTTCATCCGAAAATTTTGCCTGAAGATGTGGAAAATAAGCGGAACTGAAAACCAATAATTAACGTTTCGAGAATTGGAATCTCTTTCTTGCTTTTGGTTGTCCCGGTTTTTTACGTTCAACCACACGTGGATCGCGTGTCATGAACCCTTCAGCTCTCAAGGCCTGTTTATCTTCGGGATTTATCTTCACCAAAGCGCGTGCAATTCCTAATCTGGCTGCCTCTGATTGTCCTTTGCAACCGCCACCATCAAGGTTTATTCTGATGTCGTACTGATCGAGCACGTTCAGCTTGTTCAACGGCTGTTTTACTATATACTGAAGGATAGAAGAGGGAAAATAACTTTCCAGGTCGCGTTTGTTTATAACGATCTTGCCTGTACCTTCGGTTACAAAGACACGTGCCACTGCTGCTTTGCGCCTTCCTATTGCATTTACTGCTTCCATCTTTATTATTTAAGAGTATTAATATCTAATTTTTTGGGTTTCTGTGCCTGATGCGGATGCTCTTCTCCTGCATAAACAAACATGTTATTCAAAATAGCATCACTTAATTTGTTCTTAGGAAGCATTCCTTTCACCACTTTTCTGAAAAGTCTGTCGGGGCTCTTTGCCATTAAATCGGCAGGAGTATACTCCTTCTGACCTCCGGGATAGCCTGAATAGCGTAAATAGATACGGTCAGTCCACTTGCTTCCCGAGAGCTCCACTTTGTCGGCATTAACTATAATCACATTGTCGCCACAATCAACGTGCGGAGTGAAGCTTGCTTTATACTTACCCCTCAGCAATTTGGCTACTTTAGAACATAAACGCCCTAATTGCTGTCCTGTGGCATCAATCTCAACCCATTCTTTCTGTGCAGTTTCCTTATTTACAGAAATAGTCTTATAACTTAGTGTATCCACTTTTGTTGATTTTTAATTTGTAAATTAATGTGTTGTTGATTTCCATCGCTTCCCGCTTTGTCTTGCTAAGGGACATAAAGGCAAATAAAAAGCTTTAAATCAAACTCTTAATTGAAAAAAACTAATAATCGGACTGCAAAGTTACAATAATTCAGAATATTAACAAAGCATTTGATGTGATTTTCTTTTCTGGGGAAAAAAAATTTTTTCAATGCTTTTGACACTGAATTTTATCAGTAAGTAAGAAGAAAAATCACCTACCTGAATTATGATTTACTGTTATTTTTTGGTCATTTTTTAAAAAAATATAGCAGGTGTTTTTTGCCGGTTTATAAAAATAGTGTATCTTTGCACCCACAAATAACGGCTCCGTAGCTTAACTGAATAGAGCATCTGACTACGGATCAGAAGGTTACAGGTTTGAATCCTGTCGGAGTCACAACTCATTATCAAACACTTATCTATCAATCCAGGTGAGTGTTTTTTATTGACACCTCATCATCTTTCAGCAAAAACTCATTCTCATCAATCAAATACCTAAGTACAAGAATAACATCATCACGACTCTCTTCCGGAACCGAATCGACCAGGTGATTAAACCTTATCGGTCCGTCTGACTGCAATGTACTTTTCAGTTGTCCGGCAATCACACGAAACTGGTAGTTTGTTAAGCCTGTTTCGGTTTTCCTCAAACATACATCGCAATGGCCGCAATCTTGAGGATTTGCCTCGCTGAAATAGGCCAGCAACATTCTGCTGCGGCAAACATCTTCCTCCTCAGCGTACTCTATCATAGAGTATATCCTTTTCTCAAAACGCTTTCTCCTCTCTTCATAAACTGCTTTGGGAATGGTTACAAACTTAGGATCCTCACGAGAGGTTGTAAAAACAATGAAAGGCGTTTTTTTCTGCGGTACATACCTTACGTATCGTAGCCGCGACAGAGAGGTGAGTATATCATATACCTCCGCACGGCTCATACCTGTCCTTGATGCCAGCATAGATTCGTCAATATAGACATCATCTGAAAAGACACCGGTATAACTCCTGAGGATACAGTGAAGAACCTCCTCTGACCTTTTGTCCAGATGTAGAGAATACATCTCGTCACGATAAATAAGAATTCGAATTCTTGAACGCATATCTATCTCTTCCGTATATTCTATGTATCCGGCCAGCTCCAATATTTTGAGGGCATGGTGAGTGGGCAGGAATGGAAGCTTGTAAGGCATACAGAACTCATGGAGGCTAAAATCATATACACTGTTATATCCGGCTCCCACGGCCACTTGATAGTAATTTCCAAGAGCATCGTAAACCCTTACTATGAAGTCCCTGCCGGGGAATGAGTCCGAAATCCTCTTCCTAAGCTTGTCACTATCAGCTTTTGTATAGAGAATAATGGAATAGGAGCGCTCTCCGTCTCGACCGGCACGGCCAGCTTCCTGAAAATATTCTTCCGGTGAGCTGGGCAGATCCATATGAACAACTGTACGTACGTCGGGCTTGTCAATACCCATTCCAAATGCATTTGTTGCCACCATCACCCGGCAGCTGTCCTGCATCCAGGCATTCTGCCTCCCAATTTTCTCCTCATTCGGAAGCCCGGCATGGAAAAAATTGGCGGAGATACCCTCATTACGAAGATACTGTGCTATCTCTTTCGTCTGCCTGCGGCTCCTTACGTATACAATACCTGCCCCGGGCACCGACTGCAGAATATGTATCAGCTCCCCTACCTTATTATCTGCTGTCCTCACAACATATGACAAGTTATCGCGTGCAAAACTCTTTCGAAAAACCCTCTTCTCCCTAAAAAGGAGCTTATCCTGTATATCCTCAACAACCTCTTTGGTGGCTGTAGCTGTGAGAGCAAGCACAGGTATCCCCTCCAGCAAACCGCGTATTCCGGCAATCTTAAGGTAAGAGGGGCGAAAATCATACCCCCATTGTGAAATACAATGCGACTCATCTACCACCAACAGGCACACATCCATGGCCTGCAGCTTGGCAATGAATATGTCGGAGGAAAGACGTTCAGGGGAGACGTACAGAAACTTAAAATCTCCGAAAATGCAGTTTTCAAGTGTGGTTATTATTTCGTCACGTGACATGCCGGAATATACGGCTGCAGCCTTAATACCTCTTTCGCGAAGGTTGTCCACCTGATCTTTCATGAGCGATATGAGAGGGGTTACAACAAGGCATATACCTTTCATTGCCATCACCGGCACCTGAAAGGTCAGCGACTTTCCGCCGCCAGTAGGCATCAATCCAAGGGTGTCCCTTCCCTCCCATACAGACTGTATAATCTCTTCCTGCAAGGGACGAAATGAAGAATATCCCCAGAACTCATAAAGAATATTGTGAAACAAATCTGACTGCATAAGCAATACTCCTGTCTTACTTATCCCCTAATATCCTTAACCATCAACTGTGTGAACGTTTTGTTCCCATGCGTATTCTCTTCTATTGTATAACAGATATCTATTGGCAGGCCCTCTTTTATACGCTTGTAATATTCATGTTGACAAAAAGCGATGCCAGGCATGGGATTTTCGGTTGTTTCATCAATAACCTCAAGCTTAATATGGCGGTATCCCTTGCCAACAAGCTTACTGTTTCCGGAATCGAAAACGTTCCTGGTCAAAAACACAGGATTCTCATTCTCAGGGCCAAACGGGTTAAAAAGAGAGAGGCCCTCAACAAAACAAGAGGTAATCTCCGACAATGTTATCTCAGCATCTACAGTAATCTGAGGCAGCATCATCCTTGGCTCAATGCCGTCGAAAGATAGCGTATTGAAACGCGTGGTAAACTCTTCCAGGTTCTCTTCTCGCAGAGTCAATCCGGCAGCATAGGTGTGACCACCAAAATTCTCAAGTATATCACGGCACGACTCTATGGTTTTATATACATCAAAACCTGGTACCGACCTGGCTGAACCGGAAATCAACCCGTTTGATTTTGTGAGGACCACTGCAGGACGGTAATATTTTTCGGTAAGCCTAGAAGCCACAATTCCCACAATGCCTTTGTGCCACGTTTCGTTATAAATCACAAAACTCTTATGGCTACTTATATCGATGTAGTTCTCTATATATTCAATAGCCTCATCAGTGATCTTCTTATCAAGCTCACGACGATCTTCATTATATTTATCAATATTCTTGCTTTTCTCCCTGGCTGCAGTCATATCGTTTGCCAGCATCAGGTCAACCGCTTCCTTCCCGTTCATCATCCTTCCTGATGCATTGATGCGAGGCCCAATTTTAAAAACAATATCGTTTACCGTAATATGTTTCCTGTGCAGCCCGCATATCTCGATAATACCACGTAGCCCAAAGCTGGGATTGGAGTTAAGCTGCTTAAGGCCATAATGAAACATCACCCTGTTTTCACCGGTTAACGGCACAATATCGGATGCAATGCTCACTGCCACCAAGTCGAGCAATGGCTCAATATCAGAGAAAGGATAACCGTTTCGTTGCGAAAATGCCTGTACAAGCTTAAAACCTACACCACACCCTGAAAGATCATCATATGGATAAACCGAGTCTAACCTTTTTGCATCTACAACAGCAACAGCATCAGGGAGCTGATCATCAGGCATATGATGATCACAAACAATAAAGTCAATACCTTTTTCTTTAGCATAAGCGATCTTACTTACCGCTTTGATGCCGCAATCGAGAGAGATTATGAGCTTTACACCCGTGTTTAGAGCATAATCGATTCCCTGAAACGAAATGCCATACCCTTCATCGTACCGGTCGGGAATATAATAATCAATATTACTTGTTATCCCGCGAAAGAATTTGTACACCAACGAAACTGCCGTTGTGCCATCCACATCGTAATCCCCGTAAACAAGAATTCGCTCCTTGTTGCCAATAGCCCTTTCAATTCTCAAGATTGCTTTATCCATATCAGGAAGAAGAAAAGGATCGTGCAAATCTTCAAGCTTAGGATATAGAAACCTGTTTGCCTCTTCTTTCGTTTCTATTCCTCTGTTAAAAAGCAATTCAACAAGTACGGGATGTAAATTTAATTCTTCAGCTAACTCATTTTTTTTATTTTTTTGGTCGTTTGACAGGGTTGAGTAATTCCATCTGTAAGTCATTTATATCGTTTTTTTATTTTATCTCTCAGGCCCGAATTTCCACGGGGCAAGCGGCTCACTCAGGTATTACTCCCTGCCGCGGCGTATCTCGGCAATGGCTTGTTTACAGACCAATCCGAAGATGTAAAGGTAATACTATTTTTTCTTGATTCGATTATTTTAAACATTAAATAACCTATTTTCTGCTATTCAATTCTTATTCGTAACTTTGCAAATCAATTTCAATAAAAATGAAGATAGCAGCTTTAGTTTCAGGCGGAGTAGACAGTTCGGTTGTGGTGCATCAGTTGAAAGAGATGGGCTACGATCCGACAATTTATTACATAAAAATAGGGATGGAAGACAAAGACGGCTATATTGATTGTCCTTCGGAGGAAGATATAGAGATAGTGTCATACATTGCTGCTAAATATGGCTGCAATTTCGAGGTTGTATCGTTACACAAGGAATATTGGGACAGCGTAGTCCGATACACAATTGAGTCAGTCAAACGAGGCCTTACTCCCAATCCCGATATGATGTGCAACAAGCTGATAAAGTTCGGAATATTTGAACAAAAATGGGGACACTGTTTCGACAAGATTGCCACCGGCCATTATGCAACAACAACAGAACAAGAGGGCCTGACCTGGCTCTCTACGGCGAAAGACCGCGTTAAGGACCAAACATATTTCCTGGGACAGATAAACTATGTACAGATATCCAGGCTGATGTTCCCCATTGGCAACCTGCTTAAATCGGAAGTACGGGCAATTGCTGCAAAGCAGAAACTGCCATCGGCGCAACGCAAAGACAGCCAGGGAATATGCTTCCTAGGGAAAGTAAATTATAACGATTTTATTGAACGATATCTGGGGCGTAAGGAAGGGCTTATAGTTGAGCTTGAAACTGGCAATATACTGGGAAAACATCAGGGGTTCTGGTTCCACACCATCGGCCAGCGCAAAGGGCTTGGATTGAGTGGTGGCCCCTGGTTCGTGATAAAAAAAGATGTAGACAGGAATATAGTATATGTTTCAAAAGGATACGATACTAAACATCAATACGGAGAAGTTATCAATCTTCAGGGCTTTGATTTTATTACCGGAGATGTGTGGGGCGACTTCGATGACGAGAAAGAGATAACGTTCAAAATAAGGCATACACCAGAATTCACCAGTGGAAAGATTTCCAAAATAGGCGATATGTACCGTATTTACTCCGATAAACCCATACAGGGGATAGCTGCAGGACAGTTTGGCGTTGTGTATGACAAAGAGTGCCGTTTATGCCTGGGCAGCGGTATGATTATCTGATCTGTTTGATTTTTCGCCCCGTTTTACTAACTTTGCGGCAGTAACACACTGACCGGATATAAAAGTTTTACTCAACAGTTTCTGCCCCTTAATCCGCTTAGTATAAAAAACAATAGAATATGAAAAAAATCGCCTCCTTACTCTCAGTTTTTCTGCTATTGCCCCTTTCTAAAGCAGCTGCACAATTCGATGGTACCATTGGCACAGGCGCCCATGTGGGTTACGGATCGGGAATAAACAGCCCCGGAAGCGGGGTTCATATTCACTACTATTATGCCAACAATATACGGTTTGCACCCTCATTTACCCATTTTCTTGAGCGAAAAGGTGAAAGCATGTGGATGATAGATACCGATGCCCATTTCATTATTCCTATTTCTCTCTCGTCATCACTCTACCCGGTAACAGGCGTACACTTTTCAAATTGGAAACACGAAGCAACAATAAAAGGAGATATCCTCACAGAGGGCCGGAGTGATCACCGTATAGGTATTAACCTTGGAGGTGGGTTCCAACATGACATAGGCTACAAGATCAGGGCAAATTTTGAATTGAAATACCAGTTCATTCAAAATTATTCGCAGGCTGTTTTTACCGCCGGAATAGGATTCTGGTTTTGAAAAATAGACCAATTATATGAAAGACTTTATTGTCAACGAGATTAAAAATGAAACCGCCGTTCTGGTCGGGCTCATCACACCCGAGCAGAACGAAGAAAAGGTGAACGAGTACCTGAATGAGCTGGCATTCCTTGCCGAGACGGCAGGACTTGCACCGGGGAAACGCTTTGTCCAGCGTATGGATATACCCAACTCCACTACATTTGTGGGCAAGGGAAAGCTCCTGGAGATTGAGGACTACGTGAAAGACAAAGAGAATGAAGTTGGCGTTGTGATATTTGATGATGAGTTGTCTGCCAGGCAGCTCCGTAATATTGAGGGGGAGCTTCAGGTACGCATTATGGATCGTACAAGCCTTATTCTTGATATTTTCGCGATGCGTGCAAAGACAGCCCACGCCAAAGCACAGGTTGAGCTGGCACAATACCAGTACCTGCTTCCCAGGCTCACCCGAATGTGGACTCACCTTGAGAGGCAGAGGGGAGGCGGGGGGACCATTATGCGCGGGCCGGGTGAGACACAGCTGGAGACCGACCGACGAATCATTCTCGACAAGATTACCCGTTTGAAACAGGAACTGAAAGATATCGACAAACAGAAGTCCGTACAACGAAAGAACCGGGGTAAACTGGTACGTGTAGCCCTGGTAGGCTACACAAACGTAGGAAAATCGACCCTGATGAACCTTCTAAGCAAGAGTGAGGTTTTTGCTGAGAACAAACTATTCGCAACTCTTGATACCACTGTACGAAAGGTTACAGTGCAAAACCTGCCGTTTCTGCTTACCGACACTGTCGGATTTATACGCAAACTGCCCACTCACCTTATAGAATCGTTTAAATCGACGCTTGACGAAGTGCGTGAAGCTGACATCCTCATGCATGTGGTGGACATTTCACATCCTGCTTTCGAAGAGCAGATAAATGTGGTAGAGAAGACTCTCTACGAGATCGATGATACCGAAAAACCGTCAATCCTGGTTTTTAACAAGATCGATGCTTTTACACATGTCGTTAAAGATGAAGACGACCTTACGCCAAAAAAACGTGAAAACTATACACTTGAAGAGCTTAAACAAACATGGCTAAGTAAGATAAAAGAAAACTGCATTTTCATCTCTGCTAAAGAGAAAGAGAATATTGAAGTTCTGAAACAACTTATCTACGATAAGGTGAAGGAGATACATATTCAACGCTTCCCCTATAACGATTTTTTATACCAAATATTTGAGGAAGAATAAAAAATAGTTAATACTCCAGTTTTTTGAAAAAACATAATTACAGCCAAAACAGCAAACAACCCTAAACTGCCTGCCGGTAGCGCATAACTACACGTTATGGCGTTCTATCTGTCCATCTTACATAGCTCTCTGTTCAGCGAAATTACAGCATCCTCATATTGCTCGCGTGCAATTACGAACTGCATATTGACCTGCATAAGCGATTGGGCAAAACTCTCTATATTAATACCATTCTCATATAGTGCTTTTGCTGCTCTGTACAAAAAACCGGGCATTGCAATATTGCTTCCCATTACACAGACAATGGCAGAAGGTTTTGCGGTTACCTGATAAAACACATCATTTAAAACCTTAATTAGTTCGTTGCTTTTTTCGTTCTCCCATACAACCATGGTTATTGAGTTTGCATTGGTCGATTTAAGAATGTAGCTCACCCCATACTTCACGAAATACTGCATAATTCGCCCGTCAAAACCTACTTCTCCCACCATCATAGGGTCGTGTATCTCTATTGCAGTCACCTTGCGCGACCCTGATACTATCTCCACTCGCGGTTCGGGCGAAATATAATCACGGGAAATAAGAGTACCGGGATGATCGGGATCGAATGTGTTCTTTATTCGAATATTGATCCCGGCCAACTCGAGAGGTTTAGCCGCTTTGGGATGAATAGCCTCCATACCGATATCAGCCAGCTGATCAGCAATTATGTAATTAGTATGGCCAACAGGGATACTGTTCTCCACACCCACAATCTTGGGATCGGCACTCGAGAGGTGGTACTCCTTGTGAATAACTGCCTCTTCGGCTTTCACCTCAACGGCAATCTTGCTGAAAGTAACCTCGCTGTAACCTCTGTCAAAGGCGCGCATGATACCTTCTGTGCCCTTGGTATAGCCGGTTGCGATACACAGCACATTGCTAAAGTCAATTCCACTGAACTCCTTGTGTATTCGCTTGTCAATTGTTAAAGGCTCATTGTCGTTAAAGCCGCAAAGATCGATAAACCGTGCATTAATGCCGTTGTTGTTAAGCATATTTACGGAGTTCCATCCCGAATGGGCCTCCCCGATGGATGCCAGTATTTCGCGGGCAGCAAGATAGATATCGGTACGGTTTACATATCCCGATGCCAACACCTTTCCAAGGCTGTACAAAACAGTCTTGGCCTGATCAACACGAAACCGGATAAAGTCTCTTGCCTCTTTCAGGTCCAGACCATAATCGGCAAACCCGTCGTTTATAAGTAGAAGACGCTGGCAAAATGAGTCCAGTGCGCTACTGTAATCTTCCCCGTTAAGGAATTTATTATAGATACCCGGCTCACCTGTTTTCTTATGTTCCAGCAGCCAGTTGGTCACGTTGTTGTAAGCCGAAACCACGAAAATCCGGTTATATAGCTGATCGCTCTTTCGGTTCCCTATGATAATATTCTGCAATACGTCCTGAAACTGGGACATTGAGGTACCCCCTATTTTTTCTACTGTAAGCATATGAAAAATGGATATTTATTAATACGGATTATAAATTATAAGTCCCGATTGTGAACTGCTTCAGCAAACAAAGATAGATGATTAATCTATATATTTGTTTCTACTTTATACTTTCTATCGCCGAGCATCCTTTCAGAAGTTCTTAAGCTCCCTGTAAACCTTAAAAACCGGTAAACCCATTACATTAAAATATGATCCCTGAATGCGCTCTACAGCAATGTAGCCTATCCACTCCTGCACACCGTATGCGCCTGCCTTATCCATTGGATTGTAAGCTGATACATAATAATCAATCTCTTCGTCGCTCAACACCCCGAATGTTACATGTGCTACATCGGAAAAAGCGACCTGTTTCACAGCAGAGGTGAGACAGACACCTGTTACCACTCGGTGAGTCTCTCCTGAAAGGAGGCGAAGCATACGTTTTGCATCTTCTTTATCAGCCGGTTTCCCAAGTATCATGCCATTGAGCAACACAACAGTGTCTGCTGTGATAATCAGCTCATCATCTCTTAACTCCGGAAGACAAGCAGATGCTTTTCTCCGTGCGAGGAACTCTGCGACCTCTTCATGGGGAAGTGTATCGGGGTATGCTTCGTCGATACCGGGTAATGAGCGAAGTTCATACTGAACGTCGATACCGGAAAGCAACTCCCTGCGTCGCGGTGAGTTGGAAGCCAAAATAATTCTGTAACTGGTCAACTTCATAATACGCCGCGAATCCTGGTTAATTTTACCAGAAGATCTTCCAGAAGGTTTAGCGGAAGCATATTTGCTCCATCCGACCCGGCATTTTCAGGATCAGGATGCGTTTCAATAAATAAACCGTCGGCACCCACTGCTATTGCCGCTTTTGCAATGGTTTCTATCAACTGAGGCTGCCCGCCCGTCACACCCGATACCTGGTTAGGCTGTTGCAGGCTGTGTGTCACATCCATCACAACGGGAAAACCAAACTCTTTCATAGTGGGTATTCCACGAAAATCGACCACCAGATCTCCATATCCGAAAGTGGTGCCCCGCTCCGTGAGTATCACCTTTTGGTTACCGCAGTCACTCACCTTCTGCGCAGCAAACCGCATTGCATCGGGTGAAAGGAACTGGCCCTTTTTAATGTTAACCACCTTCCCCGTCTTTGCTGCGGCAACAAGCAGTTCGGTCTGGCGACAAAGGAAAGCCGGTATCTGCAGCATATCAACGTAGCCCGCAGCCATCTCGGCTTCAGAGCTCTCATGGATATCAGTAACAACCGGAATGCCGAAAGTGTCGCGCACCTTGCCCAATATTTTCAACGCTTTTTCATCACCTATCCCTGTAAAGGAGTCAACTCTCGAACGGTTCGCTTTGCGATATGAACCTTTAAAGACATATGGAATGCCTAATTTTTCGGTGATCACTTTAATTTTTTCCGCTATCCTCAATGCCATATCTTCAGATTCAATGACGCAAGGCCCGGCAAGCAGAAAAAAATTCCCTGATTCTAAATAGGAAAAATCCATTGTTTTATTTTTAACATTATTAACC
>NZ_DIQL01000042.1:32084-55454 GCF_002427225.1 Proteiniphilum sp. UBA5463
TTAACCTTAAGTGGTTTTACAACTCATGCATATTGCTTTTAGCTGAAATTTTTCAACATAACCTTTTACCCGATACAAAGATAAATATTTTGAGTTAATGTTCGGATATACGTTTTATTAAATATTCCAGCACAAGAAAAGTCCCGTTCACCTCAATCTCTATTTTTTGATTGTCGCTAACTTCGGAACGCTTACAGCTCTGGAGAAACTATTTTCCACATGTAGCAGAAAACAAAACGAAGATAGACCTGGAAGAGATCGCACGCAAATATCATTTGACAGGAGCAAATATTGTAAACGTAATTCAGTATGCCGGCCTAAAAACAGTGGATAATAAATCAGCCACTATTTCGGCAGATGACCTGTTGAAAAGGATTCGCAAGGAATATGAAAAAGAGGGTAAAATGATGCGACAATAGTAGATATATTTTTTGCATATATTGCCTTCAACAAAGAAGATAACAGGGCTCCTGTCCGAAATAATCCGGGATTATGTTCCATATTGAGGGGATAGAAATGTTTGTTATTGCTATCTTTGCAGAAAAAAGATGATAGTTGATCTCTGTCCATCCCCCGCCCTCTATCCATTTTACAAAAGAGGAAATGACACCGTTGTAGTGGTGGATGTCTTCAGGGCTTCTGCCACAATGTGCGCAATACTACACAATGGTGCAACCGCGATAATCCCCGTAGCTGATATAGAGGAGGCTAAGCGATACAAATCGGAAGAATTTCTTGTAGGTGCTGAAAGAGATACACGCAAATGTGATTTTGCCGATTTTGGCAATTCTCCGTTCGACTACATACGTGAAAAAGTTGCAGGAAAGGAAATTGTGTTTACCACAACAAATGGTACAAGAGCCATTGAGATGGGGAGTGAAAGCAAGAAACTATATGTAGGCACCTTTTCCAATATAGGAGCATTAGCTGAGAAATGCGCAGAGAAATCTGAGAGGGTTGTGATTATCTGTGCTGGATGGAACAACAGGGTAAATATTGAAGATATGCTTTTCGGTGGTGCCTTTGCTGAAAAAATATCAGGTATATCGAAAATGCTTATCGGCTCAGATTCGTTGAGGATAGCCCTTGAATTGTGGAAACAGGCAAAACAAGACCCGCTGGCATATCTTAAAGAAAGTGATCATTACCGACGACTTAAAGCCAACGGCGCCGAAGGTGATGCTGATTACTGCCTAAGACCTGACACTGTTAAAATTGTACCTTATTACGACAGCTATACAAAAAGATTGAAAGCGTTGTCATGAGGGCAATGTCCTCACTCATCCCAGTCGAAGTCGTCCATACTGAAAGACCCGGTAAACTGTTCCAGATCACGACGCTCTTTTTTAGTAGGGCGGCCCGTACCTCGCTGCCTGTCGACAAAACCGCTGATCTTGTTCATCTCAAGTATTTCGTATTCTTCGGGCGAAGTAACATTTTCCATAAACTGAGGCACCATCTTCGCACCCATACGTTTGTCCGCAGTAGCGAGTACCTTAAATGAAAAGGTGATCGGGGATTTTCGCACCTGCACAACCTCGCCCGCACGAATAGTTCTGGAAGGCTTTACCGTAATGTTGTCAATCATCACTCTCCCCTTCTTGCAGGCATCGGTGGCAATTGTACGTGTTTTAAAAATTCGTACTGCCCACAACCATTTATCTATCCGTACTTCATCCATGAAAGTGAAACTCTAAATTTTATTGATAAGTTTGCACCTAAAAAATCTTCGTAATAAAAAATTATTATTCATTATTCATTGAATGTCAGCATAAATACTACTGCCACTCAATATGTCATTCACGCCCTATCTGTTGTTATAATCATTCATAGTTATATCTATACCCGCCAGGCAAAAACTGCGTATAATGTCCACGGCGGTTTCAATTCGTTCTGGCAGTTGCAGCTTCTCCTCTGTTGTGAATTCGTCAAGCACAAAGTCGACCTGTCCGCCACGATGAAAATCGCTACCTATGCCAAACCTGAGACGCGGATAATTCTGCCCAATAAGGCCTTGAATATGTCTTAGCCCGTTGTGGCCTGCATCACTCCCTTTAGCTTTCAGTCGAAGTGTGCCAAAAGGCAGAGCCAGATCATCAACCACAACTAGAAGATGGCTGTTTTCAATCTTCTCCTTCTGCAGCCAGTATCTAACGGCGTTGCCGCTCAGGTTCATAAAGGTAGAGGGTTTAAGAAGGATTAACGATCTGTTTTTGAGCCGCATCTCAGCTACAAAACCATACCGCCTATCTTCAAAAACAGCATTGGACGCCTTTGCAAAAGCGTCCAACACCATAAACCCAATATTGTGGCGGGTTTGCTCATAATCGGGCCCGATATTTCCCAATCCCGCTATCAAATATTTCATACGATTAAAACTATTTTTTCAAATGTATCGTATGAAACTCGCTTTAATCATATACTTGAACGATAATGATTTTCATGCTCGTTTCATTTTATCATTTTAGTGTAAACCAAGTAGTATCCGCCTTAGCTTACCGCTGTTATTCAGCTTTTGCAGCAGCACCTCTGGCAGCACGGGTCAGCTGGACGCGACACACAACTGCATTCTTGGCATTCAATACCTCAAGGTCCTCGAAGCTAAGCTGTCCAACCTGAATAGATTTGCCCAACTCCAATTCATCCACGTTTACCAACAGCTCTTCGGGCAACTTGGTATGCAGAGCTTTAACTTTCAGTTTACGCATATCAAGAGACAACTTACCTCCGGCTTTCACTCCGGCAGCCAAGCCTGTCAAGCGCACGGGTAATTCAATCACTATCGGCACATCATCGAACACATGCAGGAAATCGATATGAAGAATAGTATCTTTTACAGGATGAAACTGAACTTCTTTCAGAACGGCCAATAATTTATTATCCCCAAGATCAAGATTTACCAGAAAAACCTCAGGTGTATAAATCAAGTTACGCACATCTCCGCTTTTCACTACAAAATTTACGTTTTCCTGACCATGTCCACCGTAAACAACGCAAGGTATAAGCCCTTCACTGCGGTATGCCCTTGCTGCCTTTTTCCCGAAATCATCCCTGATCTCGCCTTTTAATTCAAATCTTTTCATTTTAAAAATTGTTTGTGTTACTCAAAATAAAGTTCAACTTATTCAAACTATTCCTAATAACAGCAAAGCGCAATTAAACTTGTCTTTTGCCAAAAATGCTTAAGAAAATAGTTCACAAAAGTCAGGCTATTTCCCGCCAATGCAATGTTCAAATGAATTTGTCCCCTGCCCATTCAGCTTAAAGAAATAGTTGCTTTCTTTATTTCCCATCACACGTGGGCCTAAAAAAGCGGCGCAAAGGTAGTGATTTTCTTTTTATTCCGCAACTTTTTATCTTGCTCTTTTTTTCAGATCTTCTATTTTAATGCTCATAAGCCGCCCTATTGGCTTGTCATCCCTATATGTAATAATCCTCATGATATCGGCATCTTCAGGAACTCTCAGTGCTTCACTATATTTCGGATAAAAATTGTCAGGTGAAGAGGAATCGAAACTGGTATAAATGTCAAGTCCTTTAATCTCGGGGGTAAGCTTAACATAGTACTCTTCGCCATCTTTTTTTACCGATACAACCGGGTCATACATGGCAGGCGAGTACTTTGTTTGTGCATAATCTAACCGTACGAAATGATCTTCCGTCTTTGAAACGAAGCGGTCCCAGTTTTTCTTCTCTTTTGGAGACCATAGCGACTCAGCCACTGCAAAACCGCGAGGCCAGGCCATATATTCTGCCTGGCGAATATTGTAGATCTGTTCAGTCCACAGGTTAGCCTGTCCGCCCAGAATATAGTCGGCGTTGGCTCCTTCCGGTACAGGATCAAACTTGTATGTCTGACTCAATCTCAAAGAATTATACACACGGGGTTCAGTTGAAAGATCGCCCTGCATAAGGTCTATATATACATAATTGCTAGGACTCATTACCACGTAATGCCCAGATTTGGAAGCCTCAATCCCATAATCAGTTCCCCTCCAGCTCATCAATCCAGTTGTGGGAGTTATCCCTCCCTCAAGAATCTCATCCCAGCCCATCATCTTCTTGCCTTTGGATAGAATAATTTTCTCTACCCTCTTACCAAAATATGATTGTACTGAAGCCATATCCTTTAAACCTTCACGCTTCATCAGCTCTTTCACTTCAGAGCTCTTTTCCCAGAAGGTATAAGGTGCCTCATCTCCACCTGTATGGATATATGGAAAAGGAAAAAGCTCAGCAACTTCACTGATCACTTTCTCCATAAATTCATATACTTTCTCATTGGCTGGACAAAGGGTATTCTCATAAATAGCTGCTGGGCGCCCTCCCGTATTCCAGTCGAGGAAAGGAGCACCGGTACGCACAAAATGATCGCCGCTCTCAGGGAAACATGAAAGCTCAGGATAAGCAGCCAGCACCGCTGAACTGTGTCCCGGGACATCAATTTCCGGCATCACCTGAATATTTCGCTCAATGGCATAATTTATCACATCTCTAATCTCTTCCTGCGTATAATAACCGCCATAATTTCTGGGAGCATTGGGACGAGGCTGGGAGAAACTTCCGAACCACCCTATCTGTTCCGTACGCCATGCACCCACTTCCGTAAGCCTGGGCAAGCTTTTAATTTCAATTCGCCATCCTTCGTCATCTGTCAAATGCCAGTGAAAAATATTATATTTATACTTCACCATATTGTCAATAAACCGCTTTACCTCACTAACCGTGAAAAAGTGGCGCGACACGTCAAGCATCATCCCCCGCCATTCCACTAACGGGTAGTCTGTAATTTCAACAAAAGGGACCTGCCATGTAACATTTTCTTCTCTTTTGTTGCTCTCTATCTGTGGTGGTAACAGCTGAAAAAAAGTCTGAACACCATATAGCAGCCCGGCAGGCTTGTTGGCTCTAATAGAAATTTTCTGTTGTGTTACATTTAACGTGTAACCTTCATCACCTATTTTCTCATCTGCCTTTCTGTTTAATATGAGTTCAATATTTGCGCTGGATGAATTTCTCTTCACCACAACTTTTTTACCGGGGGCAAGTGACAGTTTCTCCTTAAGCAATCCTGTAACAAACGCCCCCTCATTACCAGAAGGGCATGCAACTACAACTTCATCGGGTAGTACATAATACCCGCTCTTCTCAACTATGGACTCAGGCTCGGGAATAATGGAGATTTTCCGCTCTGGCTGTTGTGCTGTGGCTGCCATTGCTAGCAAACTGATAAGTAGAAATGTAAAGATACTCTTTTTCATAGATAAATTATTTATTTAATTCAACTTCCGCTTATGCTACAATTAGTGCTGGATTTTTTGTGGCACTTGCCTTTACAAATTTACATAAATTGTTTTAAACATAGCATCATTAACCACTATGTTCTCAACATTTACACCCACTTTTCTCCCGAATGTATTTATTAATGCTCCGTTAAAAATTCATTTATAATACTGACAGTCAACGATTTATGCCAAATCCCCAAAAAGTGCCATAATCTATTGATATCCAGCGAAATATAAGAGCTATTTTTAAAAAAATACCGAAGTATTGTTTATAATACCGAAAAAATAACTACTTTTGCAGTTGCAAAATAAGTTCATTTAAGCGATGATAAACAGAAATTTAATTCGTATCAGGATTGTCCAGATTGTCTATTCATGGTACCAGAATACGAATAAGGATTTGCGTAACGCCGAAAAAGAGCTCATGTTCGGCTTGCAAAAATCATACGATCTTTACTATTATATGCTTCTTCTTATGGTGGAGCTTACAAATTTGTACCAAGACCGTGTGGATACTAAACGTAATAAATTCCTTCCCACAGAAGAAGATCTTAATCCCAACACTCACCTTATAGATAATAAGTTTATTCTTCAGTTGCGGGAAAACAGGCAGTTTAACAAATATCTTACAGAACGCCCTATGTTATGGGATGGTAACGAAGGATTTATCAAAAATCTACTTGACACCATCGTCTCTTCCGAGGCATATAGAGAGTATACTGAAATAGTCTCTCCCACATATGATGAAGATCGGGAATTCTGGCGGAAAGCCTTCAAAAAGTTTCTTTACCAGAACGAGGAGTTGGATGACATTCTGGAGGACGAATGCATCTACTGGAACGATGATGTGGAGATTGTGCAATCCTTCGTGATGAAAACTATCAGGAAATTTTCTGAAGAGAAAGGTGCCCAACAGCCATTATTACCAATGTTTAAAGATGAAGAAGACAGGGAGTTTGCACTTAAGCTGCTGCATAATACTATTTTGAACGAAAAAAAATACCGGAATCTGATAGAGAAACATACCGATAAATGGGACTTTGAACGTATTGCATTCATGGATCTTGTTATCATGCAGGTAGCTCTCTCAGAAATATCCACATTTGAATCAATTCCAACCAGTGTTTCGTTAAACGAGTATATCGAGATAGCCAAGTCATACAGTACACCCAAAAGCGGAACATTCATCAACGGAATATTGGACGCCATTGTACAGGAAATGAAAAAAGAAAATCTTATCTTTAAAAATTAATTATAAACTATAAATATCAATATCGTATGAATATTTTATTACAAGCGACACAAGGAGGAGGAGTAACCGGTATGGGCAGCACCCTCTTAATGATGGTTGCAATTATTGCAGTATTTTACTTCTTCATGATCCGCCCCCAGCAGAAAAAACAGAAAGAACTGCAGAAAAGCCGCGAAGCGATGAAGGTGGGTGATAAAGTTGTTACATCAGGTGGCATTCACGGAAGAATAAAAGAGGTTGGTGATACCTGGTTTCTGATAGAAGTTGCCGATGGAGTGAAAATAAAATTTGAAAAAGGATCGGTTTACGCTTCTTCAGTTGACGTAACACAGCCTAACTAAACAGTATTTTAGATGGGAATAAAAGCTATCATCAATAAATGGGAACCCATAGTCAAAGCGTTTTTTTCCAATGTACCCTGGAAAAATCTGCTTGCATTTTCCTTTTTTTTGGTGCTGGCTTTTATTTTCTGGTTAATGCTGTTTTTTCAAAAAGATAATGTGGAAGGCAATTACCGGATCCCTCTAAAATATACCAATATTCCTGAAGATGTGGTTTTCGACAACCCTCTGCCTCACTTTATTGAAATCAGCGTATCCGACAAAGGTTCTGAAATTTTTCTTCTCGATATCACAAAAAGAGATTCTCTGGAAATAAATGTGGCAGAAATAACCGAAGATGGCAGCAAAGTTCTTCAGGGCGATCAGTACCGTCAGCTTATTCGTTCAAAATTTGCTCCCGGCACCAATATAAGAGGATATTACCCAATGAATATTTCACTGGCTACTTCTAAATTGCAGAGTAAGAAGTTACCGGTTACGTTCGATGGTGAGATCACAACCAGCAGAGCAAATTTAATTGCAGACAGCGCAGTATTTATTCCCGAGACAGTAACTGCATACGGTTCTAAGCAATCACTCGACAAACTTGAATCAGCCATTACTGAATACACGGTTTTTAAAAATCTCAGAGCCACATCACAGCTGCCAATTAAAATTAACCGTGTAGAAGGTGTTAAGTTTTCGCCTCAAGAGGTAGAAATTTATATCCCGATAGAAGAGTACACTGAGCGCTCATTTGAAATTCCTATAAAGGCATCGCATTTACCTAAAAAAATGGATGTTAAATTTTTTCCCTCTCGTGCTAACGTCTCTTTCTCTGTTACACTTGAAGAGTACAAGAAAATCATCCCTGAAGACTTTGAAATTGAACTCGACTACAGGGAATTTCACAATAACGAGGGTGGGCGCGTTGAACTCATACTCACAAAAAGCCCGTCTTCAATCATCAATCCGCGTATTTCACCATCTTCGGTGGAGTTTCTCTTCGAAAGCAAGGAACTGTGATGATTTAAATAGTTATAACGTGAAAAATAGCTAATGAAATTACAAACCTGAATAGGAAGAGCAATGATGATTATAGGTGTCACGGGGGGTATTGGAAGTGGTAAATCGGTTGTAAGTGAAATTTTCCGGTTGCATGGCATACCAGTGTTTGATGCTGACAAAGAGGCCAAAAACCTGAATGACACCTCTCCCTATATAAAGGAGCAAATCACCTTCCACTTCGGGGAAGGGTTCTACAAAGATGGAAAATTAGACCGGGAGAAATTTGCTTCAATTATTTTCCAGGACAAGGATAAAACCACTTTAGCGAACTCAATTATTCATCCAGAGTTGGCAAAACATTTTATCGAATGGTGCGGTCAACGAACAAGTTATCAGCTTGTTGTAATTGACGCCGCCCTTCTTATTGAAGCCGGGTTTCACCGGTTCACCGATAAAGTGGTAATGGTCTCTGCACCTTCGGAAATTCGTATAGGAAGAGTTATAAAGCGTGATGAAATCATCAGAAGACAGGTGGAAGAGCGAATGAACAAGCAACTTCCTGAAGAAGAAAAAATAAAATATGCCGATTTTATAATTTATAATGACAACCGGCACTCTCTGATTAGGCAGATTGATGACTTTTTGTCAAGCATTTCACTCCCTTTTGTGAAAGAAACCAATAAATAGATACTTATCAGGCCATTAAAACAGTCCATTTTTTTTAATAAATTGTTTTTTTTAAAATATAGTACTACCTTTACCCATTCAAATTTTAGGTTATATAGTTTAATTTATTAAAAAGGATGATTGAGAAAATTGGGGCTAATGCCGGAAAAGTTTGGTCTGTCCTGGATGTTAACGGTCGGCAAAACGTGAAAGAGATTAAAAAAGCATCGAAATTAACCGATAAAGACCTTTATGCTGCACTCGGATGGCTGGCAAGGGAAGGGAAAGTTGCTTTCGAAACAGTGGGAAAAGAGCTTTTTGTTTCACTGAGCTGATATGCAAAATTCATCGTTTAAATGAAAAAGATTTGAAAAAGCTGTCGATTATGACAGCTTTTTTTATTATTAAGTACACAAACCGGCATTTATCTTCTATCTTTACCAAAAAGTAGGAATGGAACATGAAAACTTCACAACTTCAAATAAAACTTTCAAAAATATTTCCTAATAATCAGGTTTTCACTGACGAACTTTCCCGTCTCACCAAGGGTACAGATGCTGGGATCTACCGCCTGATACCAAAAGCGGTGGTAAAAGTAAATTCCGAAGAAGAGGTTATTCGCCTGTTGCATTTCTGTGAACATGAAAACATTCCGGTAACATTCAAGGGCGCCGGAACCAGTTTAAGCGGCCAAACAATTTCCGATTCAATACTGATGGAGACAGGCAGTGGATTTGAATTTTCATCAATTGCCGATGATGGGCACAAAGCTACATTTGGCTGCGGGCTAACAGGTACTGCAGCAAATCGCATGTTGATGAGATATAGACGCAAGATTGGCCCAAAACCGGCATCTATAGATTCTGCAAAAATAGGAGGTATTATTGCCAACAATGCTAGCGGGTCGAGTTACGGTATCAGGCATAACAGTTACAACACGGTAAAGTCGATGCGTATCATTTTTGCAGACGGCTCGCTTCTCGATACTGCCGACATCAACAGCAGCCGGACTTTTATTAATTCTCACCCGCAACTAATCAAAGATTTAGAACAATTGCATCGCGATGTTTCAGAAAATGAAAATATCAGATCGCTTATTTCACAAAAATTTCAAATAAAAAACACCTGCGGCTATGGAGTGAATTCACTTATCGATTTCTCCGACCCTATACAGATTATACAACACCTTATGATCGGTTCGGAAGGCACACTCGGTTTTGTCTCTCAGGCCACCTTCGAAACTGTACATGACGCACCGCTTAAGGCCACTGCCATGATCTATTTCGCTAACCTGCGGGAAGTGAGTGAAACAATCATACCACTTAGAGGATGCCGGGTTAGTGCAGCTGAGCTCATGGACCGGAATGCACTTCGTGCAGTGGAAGAGAAAGAAGGTATGCCTGAAGAGTTGAAATTGTTGCCTGAAGGAGCTGCCGCCCTGTTGATTGACACATCGGCTGACAAAGAGGAATCACTGTCTGAACAGATAAACGAAATAACAGAGAAGCTGGCACACATTCCGACACTTTTTCCAATTAAATTCACTACTGACAAACATCTTTATAATCTCTACTGGAATGTGCGAAACGGACTTTTCACTTCGGCAGCAGCTACGCGCCCTCCTCATACCGCATGTATTATAGAAGATGTGGCCTTTCGTGGCGAGTTGCTGGGAGATGCTTTAACCGATTTGCGAAGTTTACTGGAAGGGGCTGGCTACGGTAACGCAGTAATGTGGGGACATCTGCTAGATGGTAACGTTCATTTTACAGTTTTTCCCGACATAAACACAAAAGAGGGTATTCGCAATTATGCCACATTCATGCACGAGTTGTGCGAGCTGGTAGCAATAAAATATGGCGGAAGCCTAAAGGCTGAACATGGTACCGGGCGTAATATGGCTCCTTTTGTTGAAAAAGAGTGGGGCCTCGAAGTTTATAATCTGATGAAGCGTATTAAAAATACATTCGATCCGGGAAATATACTGAACCCTGGTGTGCTGATCAACAATGACCATGATGTTTTCATCAAAAATCTGAAACAGATTCCGGAAGCCAATCCAATAATTGATAAATGCATTGAATGTGGTTTTTGCGAAGTCAGTTGCCCTTCTAAAAACCTATCCCTCACACCTCGTCAGCGTATTGTGGCATACCGGCATCTGGCCGGAACGGCGATTTCTGGCAGCAAAAAAAAGAGTTCTATCAGAGAACAGTTGAAAAAAATCTCCTATCCTATGGACGAAACATGTGCCACCGACGGTTTGTGCAGCATAGCCTGTCCTGTAGGCATTGACACCGGAAAACTTATAAAGGAACTGCGGTGGCAAAACAATGGTAAGCTGGCAAATAGAATTGCCGATACTATTTCAAACAATATAACGGAAATATCCTCTTTATTACGCGTATTATTAAATATCCCCCACTTCATCGCAAAAGCAGTGGGTTATAAATCAATAGATAGAGTTGCCCGGGGACTTTACAGATTAGGTGACGGAACTCTACCTCTATGGACACGCCATACCCCCTCCGGAAGTAAAAAGATTAAAAACAATATTTTCCCTGGCTATTCTGCCGGGTCACCTATGGTGGTCTATTTCCCCACTTGTATTACCCGCTCCATGGGAGGAGTATCGTTCGGTTATGCAGAAAAAGAAGATCTGCCCTCGAAAATTCTGTCGGTACTCTACAAAGCAGGGTACACTGTAATCATTCCTGAAGAAAAAGACAAGCTTTGCTGCGGAATGGCCTTTAGTAGCAAAGGATTCTGGGAACAGGCACAGAAAAAGGAGAATGAACTGAACGAAGTTCTGTTAAGAGTTAGTCGCGAGGGTTTACTGCCAATAGTTTGTGATATGAGTCCCTGCCTGCTCCACATGCGCGAGACACTTGATAAACGGCTAAAGCTGTACGATCAGGTAGAATTCATACACGATTTCCTGCTCGACCGCCTCTATTTCAGCAAACTGTCTGTCTCAGTGGCCATTCATACTACCTGCAGTTCCACAAAGATGAATCTTGAAAAGAAACTCATTGCTATTGCATCACAATGTGCAGAAAAAGTGGTTGTACCTGAGAATGTGTCCTGTTGCGGATGGGCCGGAGACCGGGGATTCTTCTATCCTGAACTTAACAGTTCGGCTCTAAAACCGCTGAAACGGGGTATTAAGGATGCACAGGAAGGTTATTCAAATAGCAGGACTTGTGAGATAGGCCTGTCCATCAACAGCGGAATAACTTATAAGTCGATAGTCTACTTAGTTGATAAAGCCACGCTACCCGCTACTTCATCTTGTCAAAACCTTCACCGTAAATACCCACAACGTTACTTTGCGAAATAAAGGCGTTCTTATCGATCTGCTTTACAAGACGGAAAATTGATGTGGACTCGTTCCCCTTAGCCATCACAAGCAGCACCTTTTGCGGTTCTTTGGAGTACCATCCCATGCCATCAAGAACAGTGCAGCCACGGTGTAGCTGTAAATTGATTTGCGTGGCAATCTCATCGTATTTTTTCGAAAAAATAAAAAACTGAACCGACTGACGGATACCATTCAGCATCCAATCAACCGAAGTGGACATTACAGCAATAATAATGATACCAAAAACAATGGTCTCTATACTTCTGAAAATAAGAAACGAAGATGCCACGATTGCAAGGTCGACCAAAAGCATAGTACGCCCGGGTGTTATATGCCGGTATTTGTTAATCACTAGCACAATTATATCAGTGCCGCCACTACTGCCGTTTACCGACATCACCAAGCCCACCCCGGCACCTGCAACTATAGACCCAATAAGCCCTGCCATAAGCGGCTCGCTGGTCATAATAGGTTGCCACTGAAGGCTTTCGAACATCCCTATAAAGAATGTAAGTGAAGCAACACCAACAATTGTCTTCACCAGGAATTCCGATCCCAATACTCTGAATGCGATCAACAGCAATACCGCATTCATAACAAGCACCATAATGGATACAGGAACCCCAAAAGCATAGTTAATCAAAACACCAACGCCTGTGAGCCCACCCATCACGAACTTATGCGGCATGATAAATTGAGTGACCCCCAAAGCATACATGAAGGTTCCCAAAAATATTGTCAGGTAGTCCTTCACATAGAATCTCTTCAGACTGAACTCAGGCAATTTCCCCATATTAAAAAACCACATTCACAATTTTTTTGGGAACAATAATAACTTTCTTAGGTATTTTCCCATCCAGCCATTTCTGTGATCCCGGGTGCTCCAAAACAGTTTTTTCAATATCAGCATTGGTGGCATCGGCTGGAAACTCCAGAACATAACGAGACTTACCGTTAAAAGAGACAGCATAGGTAAAAGCATCCTCTTTCAAATACTCCTCGTTCCACTGCGGCCACTGTGCATCAAAAACGGTAGTAATATTGCCCAAAGCATGCCACAGCTCTTCCGAGATATGCGGGGCAAAGGGTGCAAGGCATACAACCAGATCACTAAGTATCGCCCTTTTGGTACACTTCATTGTTGTAAGTTCGTTCGCACAAATCATAAATGCCGATACTGAAGTGTTGAAAGAAAAGTTCTCGATATCAAATGTTACTTTTTTTATAAGTTTATGCAGCGATTTCAGCTCCTCCCTTGTGGGTTCATAATCGGTAACAGACAAGGCCCCATCTTTGTAGAACAGGTTCCACACTTTCCGAAGGAAGCGATGAACACCATCTATTCCATTGGTATCCCATGGTTTTGACTGTTCCAACGGTCCCAGGAACATCTCATAAAGACGAAGTGTATCTGCTCCGTATCTTCCAACTATATCATCTGGATTGACCACGTTAAACATCGACTTTGACATCTTTTCGATAGCCCATCCACAAACATATTTTCCGCTCTCAAGGACAAACTCTGCAGTCTTGTATTCGGGATTCCAGTTCCTGAATGCTTCAATATCGAGCAGATCGTTGTGTACGATGTTAACATCTACGTGAATGGGAGTCACGTCGTATTCATCTTTTAGGTTTAATGAAACAAATCTGTTAGTCCCTTTTATTCTATATACAAAGTTGCTGCGACCCTGGATCATACCCTGGTTAACCAGTTTTTTGAACGGCTCTTCTTCACACGAAACCCCTGCATCGAACAGGAACTTATTCCAGAACCTGCTATATATAAGATGCCCGGTTGCATGTTCGGTTCCACCAATATATAGATCCACATTACGCCAGTAGTTATTAGCGTTTTCTGATACAAGTGCTTTATCATTATACGGATCCATGTACCTAAGGTAGTAGGCCGAAGAGCCGGCAAAGCCAGGCATCGTGTTCATTTCCAGCGGATATCCATCTTTGGTTTGCCAGTTTTCTGCACGGCCCAGTGGTGGTTCTCCTGTTTCTGTGGGAAGAAACTTGTCCACCTCGGGCAGCTCAAGTGGTAATTCATCTTCATTCAGCGTATAGGGCATTCCATTCTTATAGTAAACAGGGAATGGTTCACCCCAATAACGCTGTCTCGAGAAAATTGCATCCCGCAGCCGATAATTTATTCTACGGTAGCCCACACCCATTTTTTCCACCTCATCGATGGCGGCGGAAATAGCTTTGCTTACTGTCATCCCGTCCATAAAACCGGAATTGACCATAATCCCCTCCTTTGCATCAAAGCTTTCTTCAGAAACATCACATCCTTCAATAATAGGAATTATTGGCAAATTGAAATGTTTAGCAAAGGCATAGTCGCGGCTGTCATGTGCCGGTACTGCCATTATCGCGCCTGTACCATATCCGGCAAGCACATAGTCGGAAATCCATACAGGCAGAGGCTCTCCGGTAAAGGGATGTAATGCATATGATCCTGAAAACACACCGCTAACCGATCTGTCGGAGATGCGTTCACGTTCTGTTTTTTTCCCTGCGTTGCTTATATACTCCTGAACTGCATTACGTTGTTTATCGGTAGTGAGCTGATCTACCAGTTCATTCTCAGGGGCAAAGACCATGAAGGTGGCCCCGAATATGGTATCGGGACGGGTAGTAAATATGTCGAACGTTAGACCCTGCTCTGTCTTGAAATGCATCACTGCTCCCTCGCTACGTCCTATCCAGTTACGCTGTGTATCTTTAAGAGATTCAGTCCATTCGATACTATCCAGCCCGTCAAGCAGGCGTTGAGCGTATGCTGATACTCGAAGACACCACTGCCGCATCTTTTTCTGCTCCACTGGATATCCACCGCGTATTGACAAGCCTTCGCTAACCTCATCATTGGCGAGCACTGTCCCCAGTTGCGGACACCAGTTTACCATGGTATCACCCAGGTATGCGATACGATAATTCATCAGCACCTCCTGCTGCTCCTTTTCCGTTTTACTGTTCCACTCTTCTGCTGTAAATTCAAGAGGTTCGGTACAAGCAACATCCAATCCTGATGAACCTTGGCGAGAGAATATTTCTGTCAATTCTGAAATGGGCCTTGCCTGCTTCGCCTGGTTGCAATAATAGGAATGGAACATCTTTATGAAAGTCCATTGTGTCCATTTGTAATATTCCGGATCACATGTACGCACCTCGCGACTCCAGTCGAATGAAAATCCTATCTTATCAAGTTGCTCGCGATAACGGTTGATGTTTTCCTGTGTTGTAACAGCCGGATGTTGCCCAGTCTGTATGGCATACTGTTCAGCTGGAAGGCCATAAGCGTCATATCCCATTGGATGCAAAACATTATAGCCCTGCAACCTTTTGAATCTCGAAAAAATATCAGAAGCTATATACCCCAGCGGATGTCCCACATGTAGCCCCGCTCCCGATGGATAGGGAAACATGTCGAGCACATAATACTTTGGTTTTGATCTGTCTTCAGTTACTTTGTAGGTTTGATGGTCTATCCAGTATTTCTGCCACCGTTTTTCCAACTCTTCGAAATTGTAATCCATTCCACTTCAATTTAAAAAACGGTGCAAAGATAATGATTTAATTCCGAAATTTCCACAACGTTACGTTTTCAAACTTTACGCTTCTGCCATTTCAACACTATTTGATGCTCCCTATGATTAATTTGTTCAGATATACATTCTGTCAATAACATCGGAATATTTCTCCAGTATCACTTTCCTGCGCAGTTTGAGAGTATTGGTCAATTCATCGGTTTCTATGCTGAAAGGATTTGGAAGAATGGTGAAGCGTTTAATTTTCTCGTAAGATGTAAATTGCGATTGCAGTAGTTCAATCCGTCCAAATATAAAATTGTTTATCTCGGCGTTACTCACCAGCTCCTCTACCGAGTCGAAATGTATTCCATGCTCCCCGGCATAGCACTTCAAAGCATCATAGTTGGGGATAATTAGTGCACTCACAAATTTGCGCTTATCACCGATAACCGCCACCTGGTCGATATATTTATCTTCACTAATGCGCGTCTCAATCATCTGCGGTGCAATATATTTTCCATTTGATGTTTTATACAGGTCCTTTATTCGTTCAGTCAGGATTATTTCATTATCTTCAGTCAGGGTTCCGGCATCACCG
Organism: Proteiniphilum sp. UBA5463; assembly: GCF_002427225.1. Taxonomy (NCBI): domain Bacteria; kingdom Pseudomonadati; phylum Bacteroidota; class Bacteroidia; order Bacteroidales; family Dysgonomonadaceae; genus Proteiniphilum; species Proteiniphilum sp. UBA5463. The sequence continues at coordinate 48,117 of NZ_DIQL01000042.1, forward strand.
GTTTTGAAAAAACCATCATCTGTGAATGCGGCTTTTGTTGCATCAGGTTTATTGTAATAACCACTTGTGACTGTATCGCCTTTCACCAGTATTTCATTATTCTCGCCAATTTTCACCTCAAGTCCCGGCATCACCTTTCCCACCGTTCCAATACGAAATCCTTTTTCAGGAAAACAGCTTACCGTCGCAGTAGTTTCCGATAATCCGTAACCGTAGATAATATGTACATCAATTGATTGCATGAATTCATTGATATTATCAGACAGAGGAGCCCCCGAAACCGGGAAAAAATTTCCACGCTCGATACCAACGATGCGTTTTATAAGAAAAAAGAGAGTGTGTTTATAGAGAAAAAATTTCAACCGGTTTCTAAAAGGGGCCCTTTTCCCTTCGTTAACAAATTCAAGATTGTGTTTACGTCCCGTTTTCAATGCATCGCAAAACAACCATTTTGATATACCGGTTGTATTCTCCATCTGCTCTTTCACACCTTCATACACTTTCTCCCAGAAGCGCGGCACATTGCACATAAGAGTGGGGCGAACCTGTTTGATAGTTTTTCTAATTTCACTGGGTTCCTTATTCACCGCAACCGTAATGCCTTTATATAAGCAGTAATATGTCCATGCTTTCTCGAAAATATGTGTCAAAGGGAGAAAGCACATAGAGAGGTCTTTATCCGACAGGTTTGTGATTCGTATATCATGTATCTCATAAGCTTTTAAATAATTGGCATGCGTTAGCATAACCCCTTTCGGCTCACCGGTTGTGCCCGATGTATATATAATATTTGCCAGATCGTTCACTTTCAGCTGTTTCATTCGGGCATTTACCAATGCCAGCGACTCGGAATTATCGCCCATAGTTATAAAATCATCAAAAAATAGCGATGTCTTATCATCGGGCTTCAGCACAACAGTTCTGTCGAAAATAACCATTTTTCGCAGCGTGGGGCACTCATACATCACCTTGCAGGCATTATTATACTGAAACTGTTCTCCAACAAAAAGCAGTTTAATCCGGGCATCGTTAATAATGTAACTCACCTGCGATGGCGAAGATGTAGCATACATCGGAACCATAACCGCATTATTGGCATAAGCTGCAAAATCGGCTATCAGGTATTTCTCCATGTTTTGCGAATAGATTCCAATATTATCACCTGGTTCTATTCCTATTTCAGCCATTGCCTGAGCTGTTTTCATGATTTTTGCAGCAAAAATCTTCCATGACATATCAAGCCATTTCCCATCAGAAGCCTGATACTTCACTGCTGTTTTATATCTGTATTTCTCTGCCTGTTTATGAACGATTTCACCCAGATGATAATATGTCATTGTTGTTGTTTTTATTATCAAAAGTAAGATATTTTCCCCAATTTTTTTTCAAAACAATGATATTTATTTTCTTTCCTACTTTTTTTCGTTAATCCCTTTCTGAAATATTCACTTAACAATCTAAAAACTCGAAGCTTAATTAACTACACTTAACGACTTTTTTTACGATCAGATTAATCTTAGCCATTATCTTTGTGTCATTATGAAAAGACGTTTGCACATATTTCCGGTAATGCTGTTCACAGCTCTTTTGCCATTTATGACAAAAGCACAGGGATTCTATGCTGCCAGTCTGAATCCCGATTCAGAGGGCTCCGTCTCTACTATATATTTAATGCCTAACGTTTATCCCGCTGTAATTCTGGGAGAAGATACCGTTGCATGCATGTGGCTTAGGGATTTTATAAAATATTCGCCCATAACCTTCCGAAGCACAAAAGATCAAATAGCATACACCAAACTTATCCGTGATGTAAAAAAAACTCTGCCTTATGCAAAAGAAATCGCAGGTATTATCCTGGAAACGTACGAATATATGGAGACGCTTCCAAACGATAAATCACGACAGCGTCATCTGGAGTCAATGGAAAGGGAATTAAAGGCAGAGTATACACCAAAGATGAAAAAACTGACTCGTTCACAGGGACAACTTTTAATGAAGCTTGTTGACAGGGAGACCAACTCATCTTCATACCATATAATTGATGCTTTCATGGGAAGTTTTAAAGCATGGTCATACAATGTTTTCGCCAGTATGTTTGGCAATAGCCTCAAAGTTAGGTATAATCCCTACGGTGAAGATCGCATAACAGAACGTGTTTGCATTCTTGTTGAACAGGGAGCTGTGTAATCGCTCCTTTTTTTATTTCGTGATTATCAAGCGGTTTTTTAATGCCAAATTGGGAATTTAGCCTTCCATGATTTTTTTTGCTATCTTTGCACCGTTTTATATTAGGTTATGCAAATAAATTTTCTACACGATTTTCAACCGGCACTATATCAGTCTCTAAAAACCTACAACAGAGAAAAATTCATTGCCGATATTATGGCAGGATTAATAGTAGGTGTTGTAGCACTGCCGTTAGCCATTGCTTTTGGTATAGCATCGGGGGTGACACCCGAAAAAGGCATTATTACTGCTATTATTGCAGGTTTCATCATCTCATTCCTGGGCGGAAGCACAGTACAGGTAGGTGGGCCTACCGGGGCTTTCATTGTTATTGTATATGGTATTGTTGAGCAGTACGGTGTGCAGGGACTAGCTATTGCCACTGTTCTTGCCGGTGCCATGTTGATACTTATGGGATTTTTAAAATTGGGAACGGTAATCAAGTTCATACCTTATCCCATTGTAGTTGGATTTACCAGCGGTATTGCACTTACCATTTTTTCAACTCAGATGAAAGATTTCTTCGGTCTAACAACACCGAAATTGCCGTCGGGGTTCCTGGAAAAATGGGCTATATATTTCCAACATTTCAATACCGTGAACTGGTGGGCTGCTCTTATTGCACTCACAAGTGTGGCAATAATCGTTTTCACCCCAAAGATATCGAATAAAATTCCCGGCTCCCTGGTAGCCATTATAGTAATGACTATAGCCGTTTATCTTATGAAAACTTACGGCGGCATAACCGGTATAGAAACTATTGGCGACAGATTTGTCATCAACAGCCAGTTGCCGGAAGTGGAGCAGGTACCATTGACCCTGACAAGTATCCGCATATTGTTTCCCGCAGCTTTCACTATTGCCATGCTGGGTGCAATAGAGTCGCTATTGTCTGCAACGGTAGCCGATGGCGTGACAGGTCACAAGCACAACTCCAACATGGAGCTGGTAGCACAGGGTGTTGCAAATATCATAACACCTTTTTTCGGCGGAATCCCGGCAACAGGCGCTATTGCGCGCACAATGACAAACATCAACAATGGTGGGAAAACTCCTGTAGCAGGTATTATCCATTCAATTGTACTCTTGCTAATTGTGTTGTTCCTGGGTGATCTGACAAAACATATACCCATGGCTTGCCTGGCAGGTGTACTTGTGGTTGTGGCATATAATATGAGTGAATGGCGCACATTTATCTCACTTACAAAACAGTCACGATCTACTCTTGCCATACTCCTTACAACATTTTTCCTGACTGTGATTTTCGACCTTACTGTTGCTATAGCAGTAGGATTGATGCTTGCCATATTTGGCTTTCTGAAGAGAATGAACGAAAGTACAAAAATATCGCACACTACGGGAAAGATAAATGTTTCTAAAGAGGTAGAATCGCACTCGGGTGACTTTAAGGAAGATATTCTGTATCTTCCTCAAGGTGTAGAGGTTTACGAAATTGAGGGGCCGTTCTTCTTTGGCGTCGCCAATAAGTTTGATGAGAAGATGCGTGAAATAGGTGATCATCCCAATATACGGATTATTCGCATGCGGAAAGTGCCGTTTATCGATTCCACAGGGCTTAACAACCTTGAAAACCTTTGTAAAAATTCCCGTAAAGAGAAGATTCAAGTCATTTTATCAGGAGTAAAAGACAATGTACGCGAATCTCTATACAAGTCATACATCCCCATGATTGTGGGTGAAGAGAATATTTGCCCAAATATACATGAGGCAGTGGAGAGAGCAAAACAACTTGATAAAAAGCTTAAAAAGGAAAATATACGCAAATCATAACAATATGGATCAGGTATCGCACAGGCTTACCGACTGGCTTCCCACCACTAAGAAAGAAATGAAACTTCGCGGATGGGACTATGCTGATGTGGTACTTTTTTCGGGCGATGCCTATATCGACCACCCCTCATTTGGGACAGCCGTTATAGGGCGTTTGCTCGAAAGTGAAGGGCTTCGTGTGGCTATTGTTCCGCAACCCAACTGGAGAGACGATCTGCGAGATTTCAGGAAGCTGGGTGTGCCGCGCCTCTTCTTCGCAGTTACAGCTGGTGTAATGGATTCAATGATTAACCATTATACAGCCAACAAACGCCTTCGCTCAAACGATGCATATACCCCTGATGGCCGTTCTGGCATGCGTCCCGACAGAGCAGTTACCGTTTACACAAATATCCTTAAAGAGTTGTATCCCGAAACCCCAATAATTATTGGAGGAGTGGAGGCTTCACTTAGACGGGTGAGCCATTACGACTACTGGGACGACAAGCTGCATAAACCTATTCTCGCCGGCACAAGCGCCGACCTTTTAATATACGGCATGGGTGAACTGCCGCTGAAACAACTGGTGCACGAAATTGGCAAAGGCAGAAAGATTGGAGAAATATATGACATTCCGCAAACAGCTTATATCAGTTCCGGGAAAAGCGTTCCTCAGAATCCTTTTGACGAAGAGGTTGTTCTCTACACTCATGAAGAGTGTGAAAAAGAGAAATTGAAACAGGCCAAAAACTTCCGCGTGGTTGAAGAGCAGTCCAACCGCTTGTCTGCTGCACGCATCTTACAAGAGGCAGATAACAAAACAGTCGTGGTAAATCCTCCTTTTCCCCCAATGAAGGAAGAGGAGATAGATGCATCGTTCGATCTTCCATACACTCGTCTTCCACATCCAAAATACAGGGGAAAACAAATTCCGGCATACGAGATGATCAAATTCTCAGTGAACCTCCATCGCGGCTGTTTCGGTGGCTGCGCGTTCTGTACAATCTCAGCCCACCAGGGGAAGTTTATAGCTTCGCGCTCCAAAAAATCTATCCTGAGAGAAGTCGGTAAAATTACTGAAATGCCAGATTTCAAAGGCTATATCAGTGATCTGGGAGGTCCTTCGGCAAACATGTACGGGATGCATGGAAAAGACATGTCCATTTGCGCTAAATGCAAGAAACCGTCATGTATCCATCCCAAAATCTGCTTCAACCTTAATACTGACCATAGCTCCCTACTTCATATTTATCGCTCGGTTGACAACCTGCCTGGAGTAAAAAAATCTTTTATTGGAAGCGGGATCCGTTACGATTTACTGCTTCACAATAGCAACGATGAGACAAGTAACGCCGCTGCACGGACATATCTGGAGGAGCTTTTCACCAGGCATGTCTCGGGCCGTCTGAAGGTTGCGCCTGAACATACGTCTAATACAACGTTGAACATTATGAGGAAACCCTCTTTCAGCCTGTTTTACCAATTCAACCGTATTTTTGATGAACTGAACAAAAAACACAATCTCAATCAACAGCTCATCCCATATTTCATATCCTCACACCCTGGATGTAGCAAGGAGGATATGGCTGAGCTGGCAGCAATTACCAAAAGTTTGAATTTCAGGCTTGAACAAGTCCAGGACTTTACTCCTTCTCCTATGACTCTGGCCACTGAAATGTATTATACAGGCTTTCATCCTTATACACTGGAACGGGTATACACTGCCAAAACCAAAGATCAGAAAAATGCACAGCGACAATTTTTTTTCTGGTATGACCGTAAAAATAAGCGTTCGATCATTAATGAGTTAAAACATATTAAACGTTCAGATCTAATCCATAAATTATATCCGAATGGATAAGATTGCCATATCATCACAAATTCAAGAACTCAAGATCTCTTATATACATATAATATAATCCATACCAAACAGTTAAACATTGTTAAATGACCTGTTTTGTTATTTTTCCATGCAGCGTTTTTCTCCTTTTTACATCTAACATATGAAACGCAAATTTGCGTTAAAGTATAAAGTGAATAAATCTGTATGAAAAAAACGCTTTTAATACTTGGTATATTTTCAGTTGGAATTTTTCTAGCCAATATTTCATGCGACGATAATTCAAAGTCGCTTGGGAACTTCGGAATCGATATAGCCACAGTAGTTCCTGAAGGTGAAAACGCATATTCATTGCTGCTTGACAATGGCAAACGACTCTGGCCTGCTGCCAGTGCAGTGTTATATACTCCTAAATATAACCAGCGCGTATTTTTGAATTATACAATCCTGTCTGATGTTCAAAGCGGTTATGATCACTATATAAAAGTGAATGATATATGGAATATCCTCACAAAACAGGCAATTGAGCTTAACGAGCAAAATAAAGACAGCATCGGGGACGATCCGATAAAACCAAATGCTGTTTGGGTTGGTGGTGATTATTTGAACGTCTCTTTTATGTTTAACTATGGAGGTGTAAAGCCACATGCAATCAATCTGGTAGAAAACACTTTATCCCCTGGGACATCACCAGATGCCATAGAACTTGAATTCCGCCACAACTCTTATCAAAGTACACGTTCTAAGCTCTATGAAGGTTTCGTTTGCTTCGACCTGAAACCATTCAGGGTTGCTGAAGCAGACTCGATAAAACTATCCATTAAGATAAAGGGCTGGACAGGAGACACAACGTATGATGTAATATACAGATACAATCAACCGGCGACACAAACAAGATCTGAAATGCCGATACCTGTAATTTCATCAAACGAATACTATTAAATTACAAAACCACAAATATTTTAGTTCTATTTCTTATATGACTTTTTGATTTTCCAAAAACCGGATGGACCCTGTGAAGAGTCCATCCGGAAATTTTTATAAACTGAATATTTCGTCATAAAGCATCATAAATAAACAAATAATTTAAAAAAAGGACATATTATTAGATAAAATTTGTTTTTTATAATTTATAAACATATCTTTGCCGCGTAATTATAGCACAGAACAGTACAGTTTAAACTGATAATTTACTTATGAAAGTACTATTAAATAATGAAATAACAAAGGTCTGATAAAGGGTGTAGAGTTGTAAAGTCAACCAGCAAGTGCAATATTACTTAAATTGTTTGTAAAACTCATTTTTTGGTAAATTAAATTCTAATTTTTCTCTAGGCCTTCGGTTTAGCTTGCACTGAATTTTTTTATTTCTATACGCATTTATATTTGAATAATGAAAAAGCCAATTTGTTAATTAATTATTAAATTTTTCAAACTAATTAGAGAATGAAAAGAAAAAATCAATCAGGTTTTAAGGGCATGATAACTCTTATATTGAGTTT
>NZ_DIQL01000042.1:55571-63869 GCF_002427225.1 Proteiniphilum sp. UBA5463
ATATTGAGTTTTATGGCCATTTCTATTTCAGCGCAGACGATTACTGTGCGTGGTACGGTCACTGACAACAAGGGGGAACCGATAATTGGTGCTACCATTGTTCTTCAAAGTGACGCCACACATGGCACTGTGACTGATATTGATGGAAAGTATGTGATCACTAAAGTTCCGGGCAATTCAAGCCTGGTATTTAGCTATGTTGGCATGAAAACAGAGATGATCCCAGTAAACGGACGTACCAGCATCAATGTAGTAATGACTGAGGATACGGAATTGCTTAGCGAAGTTGTTGTAACAGCGCTTGGTATAACAAAGCAGGCGCGCTCAGTTGGGTATGCAACATCAAGTGTATCAACTACTGAAATTGAGCGTATCAATGCAATTAATCCAATAACAGCATTGCAAGGAAAAGTAGCCGGCTTGGATATTAACTTGACGGGCGCCTCTGGCGTTACTTCTAGCTCCTCAATCACTATTCGTGGAGCAAAATCAATAGATAAAAACAACTCTCCTATTTTTGTTGTTGACGGAATGATTATTCAGGAACCTTTACGAGGTGCACTTGATGGAACTGACTGGGGATCTCAGCTAAAGAACTTAAATCCGGCAGATTACGAAAGTGTTACTGTCTTGAAAGGGGCTGCAGCAACGGCTCTTTATGGGTCACGAGGTGCGAACGGTGCAATTGTTATTAAATCAAAAGGAGGGAAATATGGCAAGCAGGGACTGGGAGTTGAGATATCTCAGATTCTTGAAACAACGGACATCTACAAATCTCCAATTGAATTGCAAAACGTATATGGAGCAGGTTCTCCTCATAATGGATATGAAGGTGGATTTCTAGCAGACGGTTCCCTACAAAAAACCGCAATAAGTTTCGGACCAAAAATGGACGGATCTATGATAAATCAGTACTTACCTCATGGGCAATCCACTCCGTTTGTTGCTCATCCTGATAACTGGAAAGCCCTATATAAATCCGGTTTTAACAGTACTACTAATGTTGCTGTCAACGGAGGTGGTGAAAAATCCTCTTTTCGCTTGTCATATTCATTTACTGATAATAATGGGGTATTCAAAAGAAATAACTTTAACAGACATTCTATTTCTTTTAGAGGTTTAACAGATCTGAATGATGTTTTCTCATTAGAAGCAGGCTTGAATTACTCATTCTCTAAAGCCCAGAATGGAGCAAGTCAGGGAGGATGGAATTGGGGTGGAAACTTAGGTATGATGAGTACTTATCATACCCCTCGAAACATGGATATAAAAGCCTATGAAAGCCTTTATAGAGATCCTGATAACCAGGCTGTTGAAACCACAACCCCTTGGGGTACTCTTAGAGGTTATTTGCATAACCGCGATATGAACCTAAATGAGCGCTCTGAAAATTCATTGTTGAGTAATTTGACATTAAGAGCAAAAATCGCACCTAAACTACAGGCCAGTATTCAGGGAAACTACAATTACTACGGTATCTCTACAATGTGGAAATCCTATGGAACAGGTGCAAACTATGGACCTACAGGTAGCGGTGGCTATGGTAGAGGTGGTAATATCTCTGGCTCTTACAACTTTCTTGGAATGTTGCAAACAATGAATAATGAACTTAATTTGAGTGATGAAACCATTACTGTTGATGCTATCTTGGCTGCTGAGTTATATGGGAACACAGAATCACACTCCTGGAATAAAGAGACAAACGGAGGGCTTGTTTCTCCCGCTGTTTTTGCTTTTTCCAATTCAACAAACAGAATAACACCTAAATTCGATTATACACCAAGGAACAATCAGGCTTTTGGGTTGTCGGCAATTCTGAATTTTGCTTGGAGAGACCAGTTGTTTCTTGAATTAACAGGACGCAACGACTGGTTATCAACATTGACATACCCATCATATATGACAACTGGGAAAAATAACTATACTGTATTTTATCCTTCAGCTAATGCTTCATGGGTTTTTACTGACACATTTGATATTCCTGACTGGCTTTCATATGGTAAACTGAGAGCGTCCCTTTCGCGTGTAGGTATGGGTACATCTGCCTATTCAACTACCAGAGGTTTTGGTGTATTCTCCCAAAGCGCTCAGTATGATCCCAACAGAGAGAGTGTTCTTATCGCAAATCCAAACCTTGGAACTGCCTGGAACAACGATTTGAAACCAGAAATTCAACAATCGATTGAGTTAGGTGCTGATCTTAGATTTTTTGATGAACGCCTCAATATAGATTTTGCTTATTACAAAACCAATACAAAAAACCAAATCCTCACAGTATCAGCTGTGACAGAATCAGGAGCCAGCGATCAATTGATTAATGCTGGAAACATCCAAAATCAGGGCGTTGAGCTGCAGGTTGAAACTACTCCTATAAAAACAGCAGACTTCCGCTGGACTGTGGGAAGCAATTTCTCTCTGAACCGGGGAAAAATTAAAAAACTTCATGAAAACGTGAAAGAGTGGAAACTGATGGGTCAATATGACGGTGGTCCTGAGATATGGGCCTACGAAGGAGGTAAGTTTGGAGTAATCACTACCCCTTATAACAATCCCTATGGTGCTTCAATCTATCGCTTTAATAATGAAGACGACCCCAATGATCCAAGAAACGGAAAGCCTGTTATCTCTTACTGGGGAAAAGCAGGGAGTCCCAATAATGTACCTGTTTATGGATATACAACCAATATTGACAAAGATATTCGAGATAGGGTAGAATTAGGTAAAGTAGAACCTGACTTCCTATTAAGCTTCAATACTTCATTTTCATATAAAAGCTTTGATTTTTATGCTTTAATTGATGGGCGAGTTGGTGGTAATTTCTTCTCAAACACTTACAAATACGCCTCCGCCATGGGTACCCTGAAATCTTCACTTTATGGGCGAGATAAAGAGCATGGTGGCTGGCAGAGGACTAATTTCAAAGGAGAAACAGTTTATGATGTGTATCCTTTGGACGCAGTATTTGATGAAGGAGAGACTGCACCATTAGCGAGCGATCCCGATAAAAAAATTGATGTAGGCGGACTGACTTATAAAGAAGCACTCGACAAAGGTATCCGTCCGATGCCAGCAGGATCATACTATCTATTTAACTACGGCTGGGGGATGCCCGCTGAATTAGGAATTCAAGACAACACCTAGTTCGCACTACGCGAAGTAACAATCGGATATCGTTTACCTAAAAATGTCCTTAATAAATTTGGTGCCAATTATTTTAGAATCGGCTTAACAGCGCGCAACCTCGGATATCTTGTAAATAAGCTGACAGACGGATTGAATCCGGCTTCTATCTCCAACAATAATCCATTGACGCCGATGGATATTGGTACAGTTCCTTTTTCAAGGACATATGCTATTAACTTTACACTAAGATTCTAAAAATATATAACAATGAACAAGATTAGATATTTTATAATTGGTTTAATATCACTTTTCCTGTTTTCAAGCTGCCTAGAGGATTTTAAGGAACTGAACACAGATCCAGAATTGTTAGGCTCAGTTGATCCGAAAAATGCTTTTACTGGAGCTACAGAAAATTGGAATAATTCGCAACGGCATCACCTTACAGGAAAGTACAGTGGGGTAATGCAAATCATGCAATATATTGTTAGTAGCGGAGGTGCTTCAGCAGGGAATTATGTAAACGTCACAGGAACATCCCGTCCATCTCCATACACACCATATTATAGCGACTATTTCGGACAAATTGGATTACGACTGCGTTATTTGGTCAACACTGTAATTCCATTGAATCCAGAAAAAGAGCGCTATCAAAATGTAGCAGCTATTGCAAATATTCTGGAAACATATCAGGCATGGTTGATGTTTGATGTTTATGGGGCAGCACCGTACACCGAAGGATTAAAGCTTGCAAGTGATGGTATCGCCACACCTAGATACGATTTATACCAAAAAGATATAAATGGGAAAGAGTTATATAAAGTATTTGATGAGAAAATCAAGGCAAATATTACTATTTTGCAAAATTCAACAGACAATCAATACAGTTTAGACAAAAACGACTTCTTCTACGGTGGAGATATTAGCAAGTGGATTAAATTCGGAAACACCTTGAGGATTAAAATGGCTCAACGTCTCGAAAAAGCAGATCAAACATTTTATCAATCTGTTATCAATGAAGCCATAACGCACCCTGCTGGCATCATCTCAAATAATGAAGAATCAGCAGTTTATCACCATCCTAACGAGCACAATAATAATACAGACGATATGCAGGCATTGACAACAAACTATGTTGCATCTCGTGCTCTTGTGAATTTCTTGAAAAAATATGATGACCCCAGACTGCCCATTCTGATACGTAGAAACGGTTTTGGCGATGGCAACAACAATTCGTCGAATGATGAAGTCTTCGATTTATTAAAAAAATATTATCCCGACTACCAAACTAAATACTCTCAATGGACTGATAGATATGTAGGAATGGCGGCTAATCCTGACAGCACAAATAGCTTGTGGTCAAACAGCAATTATTTCACCATCTCATACGTTGATGATAAAGGGGTAGATCAAACCATGACTGTAAGAAATAACAGTCAGATAGAAAGTCGTTTTTATGTAAAAAATGGAGGCAAAGTCAGCAATACACTTGGCGTTCGTGAAAAAGAAGATCAAGCTTTATACGATGTATCTCAGGATAATATTACACTCTTTACCCCATTAATTACATATCCAGAAGTATGCTTTATGATGGCTGAAATTTCATTAAAAGCAGGTAAGGCAATAGGAGGAAAAGAAGCCCTTACTTGGTTCCGTAACGGTATTAGCGCTTCAATGGAACAGTATCAGACTTGGGCTGAAAAAATGGGAGTTCCATCTGCTATGAATTCTAACAGTGATAACTACAACCCCATTACGGTTGAAAAGATTGAAAGCTACCTCTCACGTACCGAATTCCAAACGGTTACTTTGGAGAAGATAGCTTCACAACAGTGGGTAAATCTCTTTATGCGCCCAGAAGAAGCATGGGCATCTTGGAAACGCACCGGGTTACCGGCTTTCAAACCTCAACCCATACCTGAAAATGGAGTCGCATTTTTGGAAGAACTTAAGACAGGAGGTGATCCGTTGTTGATTCCACGACGAGGGGTTCTTCCAACACCAAATACAGCTAACATTGAAAACTTCAATAATGCAGTTGATGAACTAAAGAAAGATCCCAACTATGGAACAGCAGTAGATAAGACTGAAGGTAGGATTTGGTGGGATAAACCTTAAAACTACTTTTATATGAATTGAGTAGGAAGAAAACAATATTGTTTTCTTCCTACTTTTGCTTTCCATACTCTCACACCACCCTAAGTGTTATTTATGTGGTAGTACTTTAAAATTCTCCATGTCCGTTTTTAGTAATTAGGGAAAAAATGTTACTTGTTTAGAGCAGACACCCATAAATAATAGTTGACAAACTAAAGTTCAGAAAACGGTTATTAAAAATCCCTTAAATAAAATTCACGTAGAATCTTTGTAATTAGCAAGTTTACAATAAGCAGTAAAATGAGATAAAACAGAAGGTAGAGGAAGAAATTAATTGAAAAGTACTGATTGATATGTTTCCCGATTTTTTTAAAGGAAATTGCATTTTTGGATTAAATAAATATGTCACAATTATAAGAAAATGTTTGTCCCTTTTAAATAATAAATATACCTTTGTCTCTCAGGTTAATACAAAACTTCTATCTAAGTTATGGAACTAAAATTCGACCATAAAGCAACGAAAGTACAGCAACTAACAGATTATATACAAGGTGCTATTTTCGAAAAAGAGCTTCAGGTAGGCGATAAGCTACCTTCAATCAACTACTTAAGCAGGAAATATTGCGTTTCACGTGATACTGTCTTTAAAGCTTTTTTAAAACTCAAGGAGATAGGGCTTATAGATTCCATTCAGGGAAAAAGTTATTTCGTCTCCAGACAATCTACAAATACTCTCCTGTTACTCGATGAATACACACCGTTTAAAGAGGCTCTCTTTAACAGTCTTGTAAATAAGCTCCCACTTACCTATAAAGTTGATTTATGGTTTCACCAGTATAATAAGAGTCTGTTCGATACCATTATCAATGAATCATATGGCCGATACAGTAAATACATTGTAATGAATTATGACAATGAAAAATTTTCCAATACTCTTGAAAAAATAGATAAAAATCGGCTGTTACTGATCGATTTTGGAAATTTCGACAAAGACGGATATTCATATGTATGTCAGGATTTTGATGAGCAGTTTTACAATGCCTTGTCTTCTGTAAAAAAAGAGTTATCAAAGTACAACAAACTGGTTTATATTTTAAATAAAAAACATAAGCACCCTCAAAGTAGTAAAATTTTCTTTTCCAAATTCTGCAAAGATTATGGCTTTGAATACGAAATATGGGACAATGCAGTGAAGGAGTTACAACAAAGTTGCTGTTATATTATTATCAAGCAAACAGATGTGGTTGATGTAATCAAACAGAGCAAACATAAGAATATGGAAATGGGAAAGGATTTCGGATTGATTGCGTATAATGAAAATCCTTTTTACGAAATTATTGGAAATGGTGTACCTTGTATTAGTATCGACTTTAATCTCTTGGGAGATTTGGCGGGAAATTTTGTTTTGAATGGAGAAAAAATAAAGCAATATCTGCCAACAATAGTCTATCGAAAAGACTCAATTTAATAAAGAATAAATCTACTGTAAATATTTGCTTAATAACCAAAAAATCAGTAAAAGGCCTGCTCGGTTTTATATTAGTCCATTCCTCTGTTATACAATTGTTTACAAGGTACTCTAAAACTTTTCCACCTAACTGTTTTAGCTTTGAGCAGCTTGTTAATTATAATGAAAACTATCACGTAAAACAAACAATTTGTTTTTGATTTTTGCAGTCAAGAACAGCCAAAGCGCGCTATCTTGTTGATTTTAACCATCTTCGCTTGTTGTAACCTATTTGTAAATACCTTTTCAAATATGTTGTATAACATCATAAATTAATTTGTATATTTTTTGTTTTACAACTATTTTTGTCATCATCTTAAAAAACAGCACAGCACTGACAGTACATAACGGCACAGATTAGTACCATGCTGTTTTACCAATCACTGTTTTCTCATTGAATTAGAGTTCAGAAATTAAACATAAATTTCTATCGAATGGATTCTTTAAAACCAAAAAAAATATACATACTATTGAATATAATCCTTCTAACTAAATGAGGTTATGAACAATACCAATTTTTGCTTCTATTTGATATTTGCATTATAAAAAAATCTATCTGTTAAATAATTATTAAATTTTCAAATTAACAAAAGAATGAAGAGGAAAAATCAACCAGGTTTTAAGGGCTTATTGATTCTTTTTTTGAGTTTTATGGCTCTTTCTATTTCAGCCCAAACCGTAACAATCAGTGGCACGGTAACCGATGATACGGGATTTGAAGTTATCGGTGCAACCATTACAATTGTGGGCAATGCAAGTTATGGTACTGTAACAGATACCGACGGTAAGTACACATTACCCAATGTACCAGCCAATGCTTCGTTACAGTTCAGCTACGTAGGTATGAAAACACAAATTATTCCTGTGAACGGCAGAACAACTATTAATGTTGTATTGGTTACGGATACCGAAATATTGGAGGAGGTTGTGGTAACAGGCTATGGAGGTGTACAAAAAGCCAAAACCATGACAGCCTCAGCTTCCAGCGTGAATGTAAGCCAATTAGCCAAACTGCCTGTCACTTCTATTTCAGAAGGTTTGGGCGGTCGCGTTACTGGCGTTATCACACAACAAAGTTCCGGAGCTCCCGGTGAAAATGTTAAGATTTGGATTCGTGGAGGCGAAAAAATTCTATACGTGATTGACGATGTTGTGATGGAATCATCTCAGGGTAATGCATTTTTTAACCGCTTACGCCCTGACGATATTGCATCGATGTCTATATTGAAGGATGCCTCAGCCACCGCAGTGTATGGACCGAGAGCAGCTAACGGAGTAGTGGTGATTGCCACCAAACGCGGACAGGAAGGTGCTCCTATTATTTCGGCAAATCAAAAAGTCTCCATAATGACCCCTTCTTATCGTGCCAAAGGGTTGAGCGCCTATGAATATGCACAAGCACGTAACGAAGTGGAATTTGCCAGTTTTCAGGAAAACCCAACATTTAACAACACCGCTTTGTCAAAGTACTATATGGGCGATTTATGGCAAAAGGGATATAACCGTGAAGATATTCGTAGTATGGTCAACGAAAAATACGGTATGACCTATACCATGGATGAAATCAACGATTT
>NZ_DIQL01000042.1:64039-66452 GCF_002427225.1 Proteiniphilum sp. UBA5463
GATATGTTCAACCATACCCAGCCCATGTACCAGACCAATGTAAGCCTCCGGGGAGGAAGCGAACGATTAACCTATTACTCCAGTTTGGGATATATGGATCAACAAGGTGTCAGTAAAAACTACAAGTACAATCAAGTAAACTTTGTGCTGAATACAGATGCTTTCCTTTTGAAAGACAAAAGTCTGAAATTCACTTTCAACCTTAACGGAAACACAAGCAACCAAAAAAAGCCGGCAAGCGGAGAGGGTGTTTTCAATAATGCAATGTATGGCGACTGGATGCCCAAAAGGCCTCCTGTGTGGAGTACCGGCCTTCCCAGAAAATGGTCTGTGGATGCCCTTCTGAATACCGGATTCAATGATACAGAAGCATATCGCTTTCAGATGAACAGTGCCTTGAAATGGTTTATTCCTTGGGTAGAGGGATTATCGGCATCGACTAGCGTAAATTTCACAACTACTTACAATACAAACCGGCAGTTTAATCACGACCAGGAAAATGTATATGATAATCCCTATGCTACAAGTTTTTCAAGCTATAATCCTATTAATGCAAACATGTATCAATACTGGTACAGATACAAATTGCTGACTGGCATCTTTCAGTTGGATTACGCGCGCACCTTTGGCAAACATAATTTATCTGCCATGGTAAACTATCAGAGTCAGACACGTCATGAAAACTGGACTTCGGCAAAGAAAAGGGGTTACCCTACCACTCTTGCCCCACAGATTGATTTAGGAGCTGAAATGGTTGAAAATAAAGGAAATGCCACGGAATGGGGATCGGCATCATACATAGGACGCCTTACCTACGATTATGACAATAAATATCTGTTCCAATACAGTGCAAACTACAACGGCTCATTAAGCTACAGCCCGGAAAAACGCTGGGGATACTTTCAGGCTTTTTCTTTAGGCTGGGTTGCTTCCCAAGAATCGTGGTTTAAAAACCTGATCAATCCCAATATTGTAAACACGTTTAAGTTACGCGGAGGTTTAGGATTGGTGGGCAATGAAGTGGGCAGCCCGTTCTCTTTCCTTACACAATACACACAAAATACTAACCGTGTGTTGTTTGGTGCAAATATGAATCCGAATGTAGGATGGTATGTAAACACCATCGCCAACGACCTGCACTGGTCAAGCAGCACACAATATGGAGTTGGATTGGATTATGGTTTGTTTAGAGACCGGCTTACAGGTGCCATCGATGCATTCCTTTATATGAATAAGGGCGATGTTATGAATATGACTGATGACATGATTCGTTCTGATATATTGGGTATGCCCAACATTCCTCAGATCAATGCACCTTATGCAACTTCCCGTAAGGGAGGATTCGAAGTTTCCGTCAACTGGCAAGACAAAATTGAGAAAGTAGGATATCGCCTTGGGCTAAACTATTCTTACTGGGATGAACGCCAAACCCGCCATACTGATAAAAGTTCCGACTGGTGGTCACCAACTTTCGATAATATCGGAAAACGATGGATGCATCCTGTATATCCTCTCGGACTTGCTACGGACGGAAAGTTCGGAGACTGGAATGATATGTATAACTCCATGCTCAATGCTTCCCGAAATATGACTTTAGGAACCGTAGCGCTTGTCGACCTGAACGGAGACGGGCGGGTTAATGACTATTACACACTGAACAAGCCCGGCACAACTCCACTGACACAGTTTGGCGTAACAATGGGTGCAAACTGGAATGGATTTGATTTCGAAATTTTCTTCCAGGGCGCAACCAATGTATCGGGTGCAATGCCTTCACCTCTCCGTAGCCAGCAAAGCTACATGTGGAACTACGGACAGTATGCGTTCCAGAATGCATTTACACCAAGCAACCCGGATGTAAACGCAGCATTGCCTATCCCGGTTCCTGAAGGGAATGGCTGGGGATATAGCTATATAGATATCTGGGCTTTCGACGCTTCTTACCTGAAGCTGAAAAACATCAGCCTACGCTACGATATGAAAAGAAACGTCTTGAAGAATGTTTCTTATATTCAGGGACTGGATTTGAGTTTTGTTGTGACCAACGCTCTCATGTGGACGAAGAAGTCATACCCGTTGAAAGGTTTGCAAGATCCCGAATTTATTACATCCGGAGCTTCTATCTATAATAATAACGGGACGTTGGGCAGCTATCCTACGCAGCGTTCATATACTTTAGGGGTAACAGTAACATTATAATAAATCTTAGTGAATTATGAAAAGAAATATATATAAATTTTTAATGTCCGGGGTTTTCTTATTATTATTTATGGGAATCTCCACTTCCTGCGATCCGCTGGGAATTGAACCAACTACACAGGTCGACGAGGGGCGCTTCTGGCTTAATCCTCAGTTGGCACGTTCGTATGTAAATAATTTCTATTTCTGGACACCTGCCGGGGCGGGCGACACA
>NZ_DIQL01000042.1:66584-71161 GCF_002427225.1 Proteiniphilum sp. UBA5463
TCGGAGCAATGGTCGGATAACTGTCAGGGAAATGCCGAGCAGGACTGGAATACGTATCGCCAGGAGTCATTCAACAAGCGGCAGTACGACGAAAACAACGGAATAATCGGATTCTCAGCTCCCTGGTCAGATTCCTACAAAAAAGTATATAATGTAAATTTGGGTATAGAAAAGATCAACTCGTCATCGGCTTTGTCAGAAAATTTAAAAAATCAACTGCTGGCTGAATCTTATTTCTTCCGTGCTTTTGTCTATTTTGATATGATTAAGTATTGGGGTGCAGTGCCTTATGTAAGCAAAGCGCTCACGATCGACGACAATACCTATCTTCCGCAAAACAAACGAGAAGAGATTTTCGACAACATTCTTTCAGACTTGACCGAATCGGTTAAATTTTTTGATGCTTACGGAGGTACTCCCGACGTTGGCATGGTCAATAGAAATGTAGCAACAGCATATATCTCACGCGTAGCATTGTATGCCGCCAATGCTGCCGATGCTTCAGCCAAAAATCTTTATACAGATGACCCTGCTGGACTGTTCAAATTTGAAAAGGACGCACAGCATTACTATCAAATATCCTACAATGCATCCAAGAGCCTGATTGGTAAATATAGTCTTGAAAACAACTATGAAGATTTGTTCACAAGTACGACTGCACACATGAGTAAGGAATCCATTTGGCCGGTTATGTTTAAGGAAAACCAGCGCAGTGGCTTTAACCCCACAGCTAAAAACGGTCCCGATCACTATTATTACGGCGGAACAGATGCTGCATCGTTCAAATGGGAATTTCGTTCAGGTCTGTTCCCCACCCAGGATCTGGTAGATGCCTATTTGCAAAAAGACGATGCAGACGGTCAGTGGAAAAAATGGTGGGAAACATCTCAGTCAAAAGCAATGGGGTTCCACAAAAATGAAGAGGGTGAGATTGAAGGCTCAAGTGCCAATTATCGGGATATCTTCAAGAACCGCGACAAACGATTCTATGCCACAGTCACCTACGACGGGGCTTATATGGGCCCGGAACAGGAGCGCTATATGATACAGACATGGATTGACAATACCAATCCGGCAGTTACATTAAAGTACAGTTCTCTGCATTCAGGTTATCGGTTTGTGGACAGAATGGAGGTTGCACCCATTAACAGAGCTTCAGCTCAAACAATCACAGGATATTACTCAAGGAAATATTCACATTTTGACAGATTTAATAACGATGGAACATTTAACTGGGGTATCCAACGTCAAACTTGTTATTTTAATGTCCGCTATGCCGAAGTTTTGCTGAATTGTGCTGAAGCAGGTATAAAACTCGGACAATCGGATGCCAGAGGATATATCAATGAAATTCGTCGTCGGGC
This sequence comes from Proteiniphilum sp. UBA5463, assembly GCF_002427225.1. Lineage (NCBI taxonomy): Bacteria > Pseudomonadati > Bacteroidota > Bacteroidia > Bacteroidales > Dysgonomonadaceae > Proteiniphilum > Proteiniphilum sp. UBA5463. Next base: position 67,949 of record NZ_DIQL01000042.1, read on the forward strand.
CGGTCTTTCGGACTATGAAGGAAACGACCTGTATGAAGAGATGAAAATGCAGCGCCGTCTGGAATTTGCTTTTGAAGCACCGGGATTCCGCTACTTTGACCTTTTACGATGGAGTGAAGCCGAAGGAAAATCTACTATAGAGGAACTAAATCAAGCATCCAGAGGAATGTGGATCTTCCGCAAAGGCATCGAAAGTGAAAAAATAGGAGAAAACGGCTATCCAGTACAACCTGGTGGTGAAGGCTATTTCACACCTCAGATTCAGACCTTCAGAATGCCCTATTCCTACTACCAACGAAAGTTTGACAACAGTAGATTTTATTTTGTTCCCTTCTCTGCAACCATACTTAAAGATTACACGCAATTGCAGCAAAATCCGGGATGGGAGAACTATAATTATAATAACTAATTAAAAAAATATAACTATGTTGATAAATAAATTACTTAAAAATTTATATACCGGGGCAGCCCTGTTGTGCGTAGTTTGGTTTTTATCAGGCTGTGAGAAAGGATTGACTTTTGAAGAAGCTCCTGAGTCCACCTATTCGCAAGTAGAAGCGAGCAGATTTGACGTGAAAGCCAGAGAACTATTTGAGAATCAAATTTATGCCGTAAATTGGGACAAATGGGTGGAAAATTACATTAACACTCAAACAATCGGAGCTTCCAATGGCAGCTGGAAGAATGGGACCGGGGCAGCAGTCACGCTCAGCAACGGAGAGGTAGTACAACCTGGAGCTACTGTAAGTGGCTCTATTAAAGAAGAGAATAATGCTGAGGCTCCAGGCGGTAAACTTTATGTGATCACCGCTTACGTGAATGATCACGCCAAATATAAGACTGCCAACAAAGGATACTTGTTCGATGGAAGTAAGTTTACGGGAGACTTTACATTGGCTAACCCAACCAACAACCGTTCAGAGTATGTTACTCTTCCGGTAAGGAAGAATGAGATCATAGGTGAACTTGTTTTAGTGAACCCCTATGACTGCATTGTGGAACCTGTAAAAGGAGCAGCGGAGCTTGGCAAACCGGGCGATTTTTCTCAACCGCAGCGCTATCTTGTGAAAAATATTGCTTACCGCCCTGCGGGTGTTCCTCAGTATACCCGCTTATACGAGGTCAGGATCGTTTTCTATCCCGGGTAACGAATAGATCAAACAACATCATTTCAAGGGGGTGGGCTAATACTCACCTCCTTTTTTGTATTCTGTCCAAAGCAGTCGAAGTAGATAGGTATTCCGGAGTAGCCGGACAAGGCATCACGAGCAACACTCGGGCAAATGACCGCGATCCGGTTGAACAGGTAGTCCAGCCCTATCAATACGCGAAGGAACAATGACCCCGAAAGGTATCCCCTTCCCGTGTAACCCCTTCAATCACGACGGAAACGGGAGCGTCTACAGGCGGGTAAAAATCAATCGACGCCCTACCCTCCCTTACTGGCAGCCGCGGTTGCCAGTACAAGACGGATCGGAGATCGGGCAGGGGCACGTCCGGTTCCTTGTTTACCCGGGGAGCGGGAGCGTACACTTCCACCGGCTGTTGATACCCCATCGGGGTAATGTAGCCGGTGTTCGTCTTCGCGTAATAGGCTCCTCCCTTCCCTCCCCTCTTGGTGGAGACCGCGACAATCATATTGTGTTTACCATTAAAATATCCCACGGCATGCGGTCCTTTTATGATATCTATTTGCCCGATGGCTTCTACCGGAAGATAATTTAAAAAAAAGTCTGCTGAGCCCGAATCGTAGACAGGAACCCCATCGAAAACAAGAAGGGGAGACCATAATCCGCCAATACCTACTAACGCCCTCAGCACCATTTGAAGGTTTGGTAATCCCGATTGCTTGATACGCTCCTCGGTAATAACCGTACCGGCTTGTTGTTCGTACTCGGTATTGTACGTTTTCCTGGGGGCACGTACCTCTACCTCTTCCAAAAAGATATCCCGCATCGTTTCTTCCCTCGCCAACTTCTCCAGCGTCCTATTCCGGTAGCCTTGCCATTGACCGGACTCGAGGTGATCCCCGTGCGGTTTCCCTGAAGCCGCCAACGGGGCCGGCACGCCTTCAAACCAGGACGGGACTTCATCCAGGACAAGGTAAACATTCTCTCTTCCCGTTGCTGTCTTCGCCGAAACCACGAAGCGGGTACCCTCGGGAATTTCAAACCCGGTAAAGACAAAACGACCGTCTTCCCGGCTCACCGCCTGTTCCAGAATACCCGTCCCGGGGGCGGCCAGCGTGACCACGCAGTTTTGCACCCCCGCTCCCTTCCGGTCCAGCACTCTCCCGGATACCCGCGCGCTTACCTCGGGCAATACGTCCGGTTCATCGTATTCACCTTGCATGGCAGGCTCAATCTCGTAACGCCTCCACCCTCGCACCCGTACCAGCAAGTCCATCGCTTCCCTTCCCACGGGAACGCCAGCGTTCCGGAAATACCACCCGGGGTCGCGAACCTCTCCTTGCAAATCGGGAGTCAGCAACAATTCCGTTTGAATGGTAATGGTCGAGTCGGGTAAAAAATCCCCCTCGCGGGTAACGGCAATGGAGGCCACCCCGTTTATCGGCCTCCCGTCCTCGTCTTGCAATACCAGTTCAATCCGGGTGGGGCCTTGACTGTCGCGGCCACCGGTTTTGCCGGCTACCAGGCATTCGATTTTCTTTTCAGCCGGGAGCACGAACGCCGGCCGCTCGCTCACGATATGCCCCTTGTCAAGCAACAGGAAATGCAGCATCCCTTCCCGAAACGCGCTTTTCGGGAAAACCCGCGGTCCCCCGTCCCATGCATCCGCGTAGAGGGGAAAGCCACGCTGGAGTACCAGCAGTTGAAAACGCGACGGGGCATCCGGGGGCAACGAGTCACGTACCAGGGAAACCCGGAATGCATCCTCGCCCGCGTCCACGCGTAACGCGAAAGAACCCGTCACGGCAGGAGGCAGCGTGAACACCTTCTCCAAACCATAATTATTGATACAAACGGCCTCGTACGCTTCCCCCGGGCGAGGAGTGAAGGAAAACTCCCCCATCCCGTCGTGCATCGTGGCAAACCGCGACAGGGTATCTCTGCGGCTGTCCACAACGTATCCGGTCACTTCCCCGGCCGAGCCGTTATTATGCACCGCTTCGAAACCAAACCGGCACGGGGCACCCGCCACCCCGTGCCCCCCCTCGGGATAAAAGTTCACGGTGTACCCCGCATTATCCTC
>NZ_DIQL01000042.1:71479-73226 GCF_002427225.1 Proteiniphilum sp. UBA5463
ACACCAGGGAATCCTCCTTGTACAGTTCAGCGTACGCGTAACGGCTCGCTCCCTCGGGTCGGTGCGAGATAAAGTTAACCACCTGCACGCTAAAACGCAGGGTGTCGCCCGCCACGTAAACCGGTCGGTCCGTGCGGGCGTATATCTTTTCCCGCGGGTAGAGCTGGGTCTGTTTCCACAAGCGATGCACCAGTGTGTCTGCAGAAAGTGCCTCTTGAGCAGAAATGCGGATAGTGAAAAAAAAACAACATATATAAACGAGCAATCTATTAACCATCGTTTTTATGACATTTTAAAGAAGGCGACAAGATAGCATCATGGAAATAACTCCTCTCTGGGATCCCAAAAACCATTCTCTTTGCCCATTACTACACAACTATACTCATTTGTAGCTGGATAATATTTAGCTAATAGCGTTAAACGTTCTTTAATATAATAAAATAGGGTTCCATTACCTCCTATAGTCGCTTCGTAATAATTACATTTGAGAATCAATTCCATCCAAGAATTATAAAATTGAGGTTTACTTCCCAAAGTATATAATTCTGCAACCTTTGAATTATAATCAGAATAGTGTTTACCATAGACTCCCGCATAGGCCTCTGTTACCTGTCCTCCGGAATCAATCCTATAATCGAATTGTAAAAGATAATTCCTACTATAATAAGAAAATTCTCCCTGAAATGATTCTCCACTAGATTGTGAGAATGGAATTACGTCCACAGAATCCTCAAAGATAGCATGTCGGGTTTTTAATGGATTGTTATCCTCTATGATTCCTGATTGAGTAAAAAAACAGACTCTTCATTCTTAGAACAACTGATTAAACAGAACGCTGATCCTACCAAAATTAAAACAATTGTCTTCATCCTTTTCGGAATTAAAGTTAAAAAATACACACAAACGGCAAGTTTAATTAACAGTAAAATTAAATCATTTCAAAGAACACGGCAACTTATATTAGTTAAAACTACATAACGAAAAATATTGTTATTTACTGCCTTAACCTTCTTTATCTCGAGAATACTTTTTCCTGACTTTGACGATCTAATCCTCTGATCTTTCAATTCACTGACAATTAATCATATATAAAATAATTAGCTGGCGTGACAGAGCAAGGCTTCAGTTGATCCACATCAACGGGTAAGAAAATGTTTTAGAAAATGTTCAATATATTTATAACAATCAAATCTCCCTGTTTCGGTAAATAGAAGTAACTTTGACTTTTCTAAATAATGAATAGGATGAAATCTCTTTTACACCTTCTTATTTTCGCATTTTGTCTTTCTACTTATATAACAGCTCAAACAGATAAGTCCAATTCTTCGTATCTATTTGAGGATTTTCAGGATGCTATCATCTTTTATAAAGATGGAAGGCAGTTCGCAGTTCCTTTAAACTTCAATCTGGCAAACGGCCGATATGTTTTTATAGATAAAACCGACCAGCGGGAAAAAGAATTTTCCGATCCGAGCATGGTTGTAGCCATGCATGTAGGCAAAAGAATATTTCTTATGTCAGAGGGCAAAGCAACCGAAGTTATTCAGGCAGACCCTAAATTTCATGTATCTTATACCCCCCTGAAGAAAAAAGCGCCCGCCAAAGTCACATATGGTGGAACAACGGAGACAGCATCGGTGGACAGCTATACCGGATTGACAGGAAAAGGGATCATTAGCGGGGTTCGGGAGAATAATCGGGTTGTGGCCGACATCAACAGAACCTACGAAGTACAATTGGGAAAAAG
>NZ_DIQL01000048.1:0-7101 GCF_002427225.1 Proteiniphilum sp. UBA5463
TTAAACATAGGAACTAATTTTTTTTAAGTACATTCTTATTATTTAATACCCACCAACTGAATTTTGACCAAATCTTCAATTTCCTTTCCTTCGTTTATAAATCTGGCCAATGTATATACGTCATTATTATTCCCCAATGCAATCGAATTTACATAGGTTGGAATAGAACCGTTCTCATAGAAAATTGGACCTAAATCCTGATATTTCCTTTCAGGGATGTTGTAAGTAACAAGATGCAAATATTCCATCCCTTTCGCGGCACCCATATTAATTTTGTCGAGTCCGGCTACTCTCTTTCCGTCTTTGTATATCGGCGCACCCGTAAGGTAATAAATCATACCGCTCTTATCGATGCAGAAGCCAAGGTAACCATAACTGAATTGATCGAACATTCCGCTTTCCTTCGACGGTAAAGATGTAATGCGGTCAACAATTTCAACTTTTTTCTCACGCGGATCAAATGTAAAAAGATACCCTGAATTTCCGTGCACGCCATATGCCTTATTTTCAGGACTATACCAGTATATCTTACGCCAGTTATACCCCATACTTCCCGCATCTTTGGGATCATATTGACCAAAATAATCGAGTCGCAGATCAACTCCGTCCAATTTTCTCAAAGCGGGATCAGAAGGGTTATAATAGAATATGTCTCCGTCGGCAGTAGAATAGTAAACATTCCCGTCACGAGGATCTATGAACATGGAACGACAAATTACCCTGAAATTTTCGGTACCTAGCTGCGTTTCTCCTGCTTTAGATATCGAACCGAGGTTTTTCAGTTCTCCTTTCTGGATATTATAATCCAAAAACAGCCCTCTTGGCCAAGTCAGTCCGTACAAATGGTCTCGATCTTTATCCATCACCATTGTAATGATACCCTCCCCTTCCGGTGCTAGGGCGAGACTCTTTATTTCTCCGCTCTTCATATCATAATAAAGAAAATGGCCACCGGGATATAACCTATATTCCTCCGGAGCAACTGTGGGAACATGTTCGGCACCATCTGTCATTTGATAATAACCGAGGTGGGTAGCGAAATACAGTTTCCCGTCTTTTTCATAAAATTCAACATGGCTTTTGCCTTGCGCGATATATTTTTGTTGTTTCTCTCCCAATGCTTCTGATAAATCTGCAATAAATTCCGTCTTATCCTCTTTGGGGTCATAACGGTAAAATTGTCCTCCGATATCATGCCTAGTGGAGGACAATACATAATATATTTTTCCATCACTTGCTGCCGATATCGCATTATAGGTGTCATGCGCATCCGGGAACCCGGAAAAGTAAGTTCTGGCAATTAAGGTATCACCGACAATAAAATCATTTGTTTTCTCGACAGAAACGGTTTTCGAATTGTTGTTACAAGCAATGAGTAACAAAGTTGATAAAAAAGGAATCAAGATTGTTTTTTTCATTTTAAAGTTCATTTTTAATTTATATTGGTTACATTTTTAATATTTCTGAAAATCCCGCTAATATCCTAGACTCAATACTTTTATCCCATCTTGCCGGCAGCCCATATACCCGCTGAGCGCCATCACCCTCATATCCCCCTTCTTCGAGAATTGTGACTGTTGGGATATATCCCATTACATCATTTGCATAAGACATTACAAAAATTTCATCGCCATACAACTTCTTCAACTGAAGGGCATAGGAAATTACCGACTCCCCTCCAAGGACAAACAACTGCTGTTCTCCTATCCGCCAATGTTGAATCGGGAAAGGATAATTATGTCGGAATGATTTATTGGATTCGTATTCGGCAATCATTCCCCTTGCCCAGCGACCTTCGTAATCGTCCCTAAGAGATATTTCCTGAATTTTTTGCATCGGAAGAGGTGTATCGAATAACAAATTAACCTCATCGTATGCAACCTGTATATTACTCTTTTGAATTTTCATATCCCCGGAAAGGACACACTCAACTGATACCGCTAATTGTTTTCCATACTGGATGGCTAAAGGAACAGATCTTCTCGGCAAGGGGTTCTGGTCTGCTCCTGCACCTTGAAAAAAAAGCGCCATTGCCCCCGGATACATTTTTTCCAGTTCTATCTGGGCAAATCCGGGATAATCTCCTGAAAATTCATTAATAGACAGAGTAGTAGGATGACAAGCGTAGCCAAAGATCACGGCGAGTAGCTTTTTATCCAAATCCTCAATCTTAATCACAGGCACAGCGTAATCATTAGGGCCTTTTAACGTTGTGACCGACAACAATTGATTTTCACTGTTATTTCTTCGGTTTACTTGAAATCTGGAAATTCCATTCCCGGTATATATTCTGGCTGGTTTCAAACCACTCAATGCCTGCTCAACCAATAGCAACAAATTCTTTTTCAATTGTGCTGTATAGATATCCACTTTTTGCCATTCGGAACGATCCATCGGATAAATATATTTTAAAGCGCGGGCAACCACCGGTCCTGAGTGAGTATGGGAACTACTTATAATAATTTGCGATTTTTCAAAGTCATATCGCTGCTTCAATATTCCCTTCAATTCATTGGAAAAATCCTGCGGAATCGAAAGGATATCCATTGTTATCAAAAGAGTTTTGAATCCTTTCTGGTCCTGGAATACAATCGCTTTTGCCCATAAATCGTGAAGAACACCTTCTGACGGTGTTGTCCGACTGGCATAACCGGCCATCCACATCGGAAATTCAGGAGTAATCTTTACTTTGCCAACCCCTATTTCCCATATGTCTGCAGATTCCTCCACATTTCCAGAAAATCCGAACGAAGGCAGAATAAACAGTACAAGTATAAGACAATGGCGAATTATTCTTTTCTGCAACATGACCTACATTCCTTCTCTTTTAATAATTTTCTCGGCATTCATAGAGATCTTCTCAATCGCGTTCGCAATGCTATCTAAAGAAGATTTGTCTCCCAACAGCATATTCTGAGTCAACCATATAGATTTTTCGTCACAAATCTTATCATTGACCGGACACTGGTTATTTTCAAGAAAGTCATTGTAATCAATTTCACTTTTTGAATAAAGCTTTTGGTATAATCTCGATTCAAACGCATTCTTTATAAAAGATTGGGTATGAAGAGGTGTATATCCCGCAGAGCAGGGAACGCCTTCCGCTTGCAAAGCTTTAAGGAATAAGGATCTTGGCATTCCTTTAAACTTTTGCTTATCATAAATCATAGGGAACAAATGAAAGACAGCTTTAGTCGTTTCCATATATAACTTAACGGAAGAAATGCCGGGTATGGCATCAATTTTTTTCGCTAAATACATGCCATTATCCCATCTTTTATCCGTTTCTGCCCGTAATGTTTTCATCTGGTTCAATCCGATGGCAGCCTGATATTCCGTAAACCTGATTTTAGTGCCGACCATAACCGCGCCTCCACTAATATTTCCGACTTGTGTACCATAAGGGAATCCCAAATTATGATAAGAATAACAGCGATCCATAAATTCATCGTCGTTACTGACAATGGCCCCACCTTCTCCGATAGGCATATTTTTTGATGTTTGAAAGCTAAAACAGCCTGCATGTCCGATGGAACCTACCTTTTTCCCTCCTACTTCCGCCAAATGGGCCTGACAAGCATCCTCAATAACAATTAAGTTATGCTTCCGGGCTATTCTCATTATTCGCTCCATATCCGCCGGAATTCCCAGAATATGTACCAGTAAAATTGCTTTGGTCTTTTCTGTAATCTTTTTCTCTATGTTGGTCGGATCAATTTGAAACGTATCCGCGTCAATATCTGCAAAAACAGGTAATGCTCCATTAAGTAAAATGGCTTGGACAGTCGCAACAAATGTATAGGGAGTTACAATCACCTCATCTCCCGGCCCAATATTCCATTGAGCTAGAGACGTAATTAAAGCATTGGTGCCATTTACTACTGAGAGACAGCGCTTGGTCCCTATCATGTTGGCCCATTGATCTTCAAACTCAGATGTAACTTTAGAGCGCGACCAAACCCCACTTCTCAAAATGTTCAAAATACTTTCATCGTAATTGGGGGATTTCCATCTGGGCCAATCGGGCCATAAACCGGTATACGATTTCGGACCGCCAAGGATTGCAGGTAGTTTTAGACTATCCTTCGATTTAGCAAAAACGTATGAACTATTTATTCCCGAAACAGCCAGTAAGCTTGCTCCTCCCAAAACAGATTTTCTAATAAAAAATCTCCTATTCATAGTAAAACTTATAATATCACCACTCTTTTCGATAAACCGAAAGAGTATGCGTTTTATTGACAAACTTTCTCTCAGGTATATCTCCTATATCAAAAAGTATATAAATCAGCTAGTTATATGGAAATTATCTTCAATAACATAAGTCTACAGATTGATATTGAATATCTAATTACAAAGATGCAACTTAACTGTTTCGTTTTAAAATAAATATCGAAATTTTATCCTCAAAAAACGCAGTCATTCATTGTCGCACCTTATTCTTGACAACGGAAAGAGGTGTAAAATTACAACATTGAAGGAACCCTTTTCGAATTAGCGGATTTTTATTCAACATTTTGCTTGAATAGTAATTGTATTACGAAACGGCGGTGAGCACGGACCGATTGAATTTATAACAAAATTATTGAGATAATATTGTAAATCATTGCCGTCCGATAAAAACTAGTTTTGATTATTCGTGACCTCTAACAGGTTTATTATCAAATGCAGATAGTTAAACAAGTGTATCCTGCAAAATGACACCAGGTTCGAAAATGCCCAGGGACGTTTCAAACGCTTCTGTATAACCGTAAGTAACAGGTTCACGCTCAAAACACAATATATCTGTATTTTTATCGCGTTCTCATTGTCTCTCGGGAAATACTTGAGCGGGAAATTCCCTTTCAACTGTTTGTAGAGTACCTCGATTTGCCACCTTATTTTGTATATGGCGGCCATCATGTTGGGGCGCATACCGAACAGGTTGGTCAGGAACTCGAACTTGCGCTTCAACACCCTGTCATAAAACACCACTTCCTTCACCGTTATCCCGATGATGGTGTCTTCCGGCACGCCACTGTGAATACATTCATCAATGTAAAGTTCTTCTTCCACCTTGTAAATGGCATTGTCCTTGAGGCGTGTCACAAATCCGGCTCCTTTTTCACAAAACAGTTTGAACGCTTTATAATCGTTGGATCCTTGTCAAAGACGTAGATGGTGTTGGCATCGTGAGTGATCCTCTTTAAGAGTAAATGGTCGCTCGTGGCAGCCGATGAGAACCATATCATCTTTGGTACAAGCTTCATCGACATTGATAACGGTATGCACCTTGATCCTCCTTTGCGTTTACCGTCCGAGGGGGGGCAGCCCACGCACTTCAAGATATCTTGGAACAAACTGATGACCGTACTGTCAAAGAACTCGATTTGTTTGTTTATTACTTTCTTAAACCGGATGTCCGAGATCACGTGCCCGTACTCCCCGGAGCAAGTCGTGGTACACACCGCAGAAGAGCATGCTGATAAGGTGATCCTTCGCCGTGAAGCGTTTCACATAATGGTCTGCCTTGTATCGTTTGCTGTTCCGTACAATAATATCCTTGTATTAATCATAGATAATGAGTTGTCCAAGAACCGATTATCCAAAAAATGTGTGCTCTTGTTCATTGTAGCCTTGTTTTTGTGGTGGATACAAAGCTACAATTATTAATGCGTTGATCAAAATCTAATTTGCCCTCGCACTTCTTTTAAAAAAGTTTTATCGGACAACAGTGTTTCAGATTGCTAAAAGCACGCTATAGATGCCTCCGATGTTCCATTTTACGGAGAAACGAATAGAGGTCCATATCTGCATTTGCTTTGTTGTTTACAAGGTTTTAGAAGGAACTTGAACGAACTATCCGAACTATCGGTATAAGGATGAGCGTGGATAAGGTTCTGGACATCGCGAAGACGATATCGATCCTTAAAATTCGACTGCCGAACGGTGAACTCAACACACAGACACTCTACACAACATCACAGAAAGAGATCATTAAGCCTCTAATCGAGTTGAAATGGCAAATAGGGTGGCACATTTGTCAAAATCAGGACTACAAGCCCGTTTTGTGGAATGACGGGTACTCCAATTTAAAAAACAAAAAATATTGAACCCCTTTAAAATGTTTCAAATCAGAGTTTGTAAATGTCTAACTGACTGGTGCTTGAAATTTCTTTGTGAAAAAAGACTTTTTCCCAAGCGGGTTCAATATTAACATTCAAGTTTCAAAAGTGCGGAAATTGTTAAGAATTCAACTTTTGCATTTATCATGATTATGGATAAATCTTCAGACTCAACAGCAGCGGCTATTTCTTTTTATACACTTTTACATAATCTACCATAAATGTATCAGGAGCGCAAGCATTCTTTATCCCTTCAAGTGTGGCTGGTATCTCCATACTGAGAATCATATACTGATCAATTTTCGATATTCCTTCGCTTACCTCATGAAACTTCAGTCCATCAATAAAAAATGCATATTTCTCCGGTGTCCATTCAAGTGCAAAGGTATGAAAACCTTCTGAAAGCCCTTTCAGATCGCTGTCAAGACGCCCCACCGATTTCTGGTTTGGCCCATAAGCCCAGTGAACACAGTGGGTCATATGATCGTTACCTAATCCCTTGAAATATTCAAAAATATCTATTTCTGCACCAAAAACTGCTGGGTCTTCACCTTCCGATATCAGCGGAGACTGCATCCAAAATGCAGCCCAAGGGCCATCGCATTTTTGAAGGCGTGCTCTACATTCGAAATAACCATAAGTAGTATTAAAAGTTTGATAGCTCCCTACAGCACTACCCATGATGCTGTCCTTTCTGATGTCATACATCAGGTGTAAACATCCATCATTTACGGCAACCATGGAGGGGTCGTTGTAACCGATACGGCGAGGGCCGGTTCCCCTGATTCTCCATTTTAATGTATCCAGTTCCGTTCCTTCAAAATGATCTTCCCAGAAGAGGGAATAACCTTCATTCTCGGGAATAAAGAGATCTTGCGAAAGCGCAGTATTTTCCGAGATAACACGCTCTGCTGTCTTTTTTTTTGATTCTGTACACGCAGATACCGCCATGATACCTAATGTTAAAACAATAATTAGTCGAGCCTTAAAAAGCCCA
>NZ_DIQL01000061.1:0-7515 GCF_002427225.1 Proteiniphilum sp. UBA5463
AGTGATGCCAGGATCCGGAAGAGCGACGATTTCCCGGCACCGTCCGGACCAATCACACCGAATATCTCCCCGTCATCTACTGTGAAAGAGATGCTGTTCAGGGCATTCACCTTACCCTGCCTGCCGTAACTTTTATGTAAATCCTTTACTTCAATCATTTTTGTTGCAAATTAAAGCTTAACCTCTCCATACATGCCGATCTTCAGGAAACCATCGTTCGGGACGGCAATTTTCAGCGCATACACTAAGTTAGCCCGTTCATTCTTGGTCTGAATGGTCTTGGGAGTAAACTCCGATTTATCGGATATCCAGTTGATCCGGCCCTTGTATGACTTCATTCCGCCGTGCCCGTCGTCAACCCGTACCGTCACCTCACCGTTCAGTTTGATTTGTGCCAGCTGATCATTTGTCACGTAGGCCCTCAGGAATAGGATTCCGGTATCGGCAATTTTGAATAGGGGAGTACCTATGGTAGCCAGCTCACCTGCCTCTGCATATCTGTTGAGTACGGTCCCCGAAATAGGGCTGACGATACGGGTCTTGTCCAGTTGATCTTCCAGTTGTGCGACCTGAATATCGAGCGTGGAGCTTTGTGCGGAAATATTATCACTGCTTTTTTGTAATGTGGATGTCAGCGCCGATAGCTGCCTCCTCACAACCTCCAATTGGGAGTCAATGTCGTCCAGCTGTTTCTGATTGGCGGCATTGGCGGTAACCAATCTCCCTAACCGTGCTTTTTCCCGCTCCAATGATTTGATTTGCTCCTGTAAAGCTGCCGTCTGCGCTTTTATATCGGGCTGCTGGGCACGGACACCTTTCGCGTTGGAGAGCAAGGACATTTTTTGCAGATAGAGCTGGGTGCTGTCGATGAGTCCCACTTCTTGCCCTTGTTCCAGCTGATCTCCCTCATTCAGCCCCAGCTCTAAAATGCGTCCATTCGCCTGTGATGAGACGATAATTTCCGTTGCTTCAAACGATCCGGTAGCGTCATAGTCGCCTTTGCCGTTGCTGCATGAAAAGAGCAGGAACAAGGCGGATAATGTTGTTAGTAATCTAAATAGTTTCATCGTTTAATGTTGTTTTATTGAATTTTAGTAGATATCCTCAGATAGCTTATGCGACTAAAACAGAGACCTTTTAGCTATTTACGGGATACCCATAGCTCGCGATAAACGTAAAAAAGAGTAGTTGTTTGAGCGAAGCGAGTTTCTACTCTTTTAGTTGACACGAGCGAGAATGGGTCGCAAAATATCGTCAGACGATGATTTAGTCACATATAGACAGCCTCCATTTTATTGATTTATTGTATGTTTCAGTGAATAGATCGACATGAGGTATTGAACTTCATGCAATGTTTTCGCTTGTTTGACTGCCTCCTCGGCATTGATTTCCTTCATCAGGTCGGATACCGTCAGGGTGCCGTTTTCCACTTTCACCTCGGCAGCTTCACGGATCAGCGTTTGATGGCGTATGATCTCGTCATCGTCCAGCATGGTCTTTTTATATTTTTCAATCTCCAACTGCTGCTGCGGTATCTGTACTTTCAGATTATACAGGAAAGTCTCCTTTTGCGTGTTCACCGACTGTTTTTGCAGATCGATCTTCTTCTTGTCGTTACCGTATGTATATAGATTGCCAATGTTCCATGAGAGGCGGATCCCTCCCAAAAAGTAGGGGGAAAATTTGGTGTCGAACATGTTGAGTCCCGGTTTTCCGTAACCTCCCTGTGCAAAGGCGGACAACTTTGGCATGTTTTTGGCTTTCAGGAGCGATTTTTGCGATTCAGCGGCCTCCTCCTGTGCGGTGAACATCTTTAACTCGGGACGATTGATGATGGGAGATATCAATTCTACTTCGGGATTTGGTTTTACAAATGTCGTATTCTTTTCGAGCGGTTCTCCGGTGAGCACGGATAACATCCGTATATAAGCATCTAACGTAGATTCCAACTGAATCCGCTGTTGTCCTGCTTTCAGCTGTTCTACCTTTACTGTGCTCAAGTCAACGTCGTTAGCTACGCCGTTTTGCACATAGGTTTGCACGTTATCGTAGTTGCGCTGCAGTTCATTTTCCAGGATCTCATGTTGCAGCAGGTTTCCCTTCATCAGCAGAATGCCGAAATAGAGATTATTTACCCGCTCTCTCAGGGCGTAAACCTCTGTGTCCAACTGCTTCTTTTCTACTTCCGCAACGGCTTTCAGACTTTTTTTCTGTGCTGAGATATTGCCTCCGTCCCATATAAGCTGGTTCAGTTCTGCCACCACGCGGTACTGGTCCTGGTCGGGCACTGGAAAATAGAGGGGCGGTATCCCTTCCGGCATCTCCATATCTATCCAAGTCACATCGGACTGCCAGGTAGCCAGGGCACTCACTGTGCCCTGCGGCAGAAACCCCCGGTTAGCATTCGCGATGCTGAAATCCTTTGTTTTCTCAATGATGTCGTATCGCGCTATGGCCGGGTAATTTGCTTCCGCCATCTTTTGAATCTCACTCAGTGTGATAACCTGTGACGATACAAGCGAACTGTTCAGCCAGATCAATGCTGCAAAAAAGAGGAATATTTTTAATCTCATGTTCTTATTTGTTTATTTGTTTATTGTTGTAATCCGTTTAATCTGTACGCTCCTTCAGAAGCAGCAACAGTGAGCCTGCCAAAGATTCGATGCTCTGTGCCACGTCCGATTCAAAATTGCTTATCTTCCACCTGAACAGTTGATGCCTGAAGGCAGGAATGATAATCTCCACGATCTGCTCCGACGTCAGCGAACGGGTTATCAGATCCTTCTCCTGACCTTCCTTTATAATTGCCTGGGCATGTTTTGTCAGGCTATTCATTAATTGTATAATCTTTTCACCTATCTGGGCGCTCTCATTTACAAGACCTTCTGAGAATACTACGACAACATAGAACGGATTCTCTTTAAAGTAGTACGTCAGTTCCTTGAAGAGAGCAGTAAAATCTTTTTCAAAAACACCCGATATTGAAGATTCTTTAAAGATTGTGTTTACATTTTCATTTAAATATTTCAACAGAGTGACAATGATCTCTTCTTTGCTGGAAAAATGCCTGTAAATAGCGCTCTCCGAGAAATTCATTTCTGAGGCCAGGTTTTTTATCGTCAGGCCGTTTATGCCGGAGGTTGTAAGCAGCTTTCCGGTTGCTTCAATAATTTCCAGCTGCCTAGGTTTAATGTTCATGGGTACTATCATCATTCCTTCTTTTAGCGTACGTATAAAAATTATCTAAATTCCTGTCCGGCAAAAGTTCCACAATCAAGGCGCTTCCTTTTTTGCCGCTTCAAGGAATTTTTCCATATTATCGAAAGATTTTTTGGGAAATGCCTTTTTCAACATCATAGACGGTACTTTGAATCCCGGCGAAACCGTAGTTTTGATGGTTATTTCCAATTGATTCCCTTCTACTTCCTTAAATGAATAGATCTCTTTTGCATAGGTCAGGCGGGCCATGTCCGTCTTTTCAATCAATGTAGGGTCTGCCGTAAGAGTAAACGTGGCCGTTTTATTTTTCCTGTCTTCTTCAAGTATCATTCGGTAGGAACCATCCACTGCCGGGGTAAGCAGCATTCCATCGTTGTAATAATAGATGGACCATTCATTTTCTGAGATTTTATTGATGAGTTTACTCGATTTTTCTCCGCGGAAATCTTTATGCTTTGCAATATTTTTCATTAATGCGATACAGTTGTCAATGCCGATACTTTCTGTTGTTGTAGTAATAGTTTTTACTACAGGGACTTTATCGTCGTCTTCATTTATCCGCGACGAAAAATTGTATTTCGCCGTTATTTTGCCATTTTTACTGAGTGCGGTTTTCCACTCGTCGGTTTGGGCAGATAGATTTGCGCCCAAAGAGACCATCCATGCCAGAAGCGTACTTTGTAAGATCGTAATGTTCATTGAGATTTTTGATTTTTTTTAGTAATTGAATAAGTTGATTTTTATACTGTTTATCCATTTTTAGAAAATCGGAGGAGACAAATAGAGCGAATTAAATAGTTTGTCGTTTTTTATCGTCATGGACGTTTTCACGACCAGGCCGGAGTCTAAAAACAAATTTTCCG
This sequence comes from Proteiniphilum sp. UBA5463, assembly GCF_002427225.1. Taxonomy (NCBI): domain Bacteria; kingdom Pseudomonadati; phylum Bacteroidota; class Bacteroidia; order Bacteroidales; family Dysgonomonadaceae; genus Proteiniphilum; species Proteiniphilum sp. UBA5463. The sequence continues at coordinate 4,083 of NZ_DIQL01000061.1, forward strand.
TTTTACTGTCTATTTCCGAAACATAAATTACACGAATATATTTTTTTTGAAGAAAGAGCAACAACTCTTCGGTTGAAACGAATCTATCCTCTATATCAACGGTTTCTACACCAACAACCTCATCCCGACTCATATCAAAAATGACCAATATCTTTTTTTTGTGCTCAATACTGGTGAGTCTCTCCCCGGAAATAAAGAATGCTTTCCTTTCAATCATATCCCGATTATTTTTCTCCATTTTCAACATTCAAACATAAACTGATGAACAAATAATTTATGCCGAGAAGAGTAAGTGAATAGACTCCAACTAAAATTCCAAACATAAAATGACAATCGATTAATTAATCTCATAATAAGTAAGTGAGCAATCACTCACAAAGATACAATCGAAATTAAAAAATGCAACACATTTTGAATTATTTAACGCAACTTTCCGGTTTATTAACGTTGTGAAAGACCACAATCCTGTATCTTCCTATCCTGTACTGTTCCCCGTTCTGTACGGCAGAGCGTATCTCCGGATCTTTTTTTATATCCTTGGACTGGAATATGAGTAGCCTGTTTTTGAGCGGCCCTTTCAGGATATCCTCCCTGCTTTTTTTTACAATGTCTTTTCCGAGGTAAACATCCATGTTTTCGGCACGTGAGATGTTATACACCCAATAGTCCGAAATTTGACGCTCCTTCGATAATTCTCCCGCTTTTTCGCACAGATTTCTCCATCCAAGCTGACTGTTCAATTGCGGTATAGACCATCCGATGATGAAGACTGTCAACAAGATTCCCAATGCCAGGGTATTTATGGATTTGTAGGTATCTCTTTTCAGATACATGAAATAAATGGTGAATAATCCGGTGAGCGTGAATATTCCCACTCCTGCATAAATGAGCCAATTACCCAGATAGTGCATCCCTTTGGCAACGTTTAGATAAAAAACAACCGGAAGTGAAAAGACCAGCGCCACTGCTGGAATGGCTATAGTTAATCTGATCCATCGGCCTTGCAGGTTGAATTTTTTAAGCAGTAAGACGGAGAGGCCTATAATGAAGGGGATTACCGGTAGTGAATAGACTTCCAGTTTAGAGCTGATCAGGGACAGCAACGCCAGTGTAGATAGGATTATTGTAACAAAAAATTTCTCCGACACACGGTTGATCTTTTTTTTATATAAACCGGCAACAATGAGCCCTATTGTTAATAGTGACCAGGGCGCCAATGAATACCAAATAGAAATCGCATAATAGTAAAAAGGTTCTTTATGGTGAAAAGAGTTGATTCCCCGGCCGATAGTCTGGCGGACCAACAGGTCATTGATGTATTCTTTTCCGCCTTCAAGATAGACTCCCGTGAACCAGATAATGCAGCCTGCCAGAATAATCAGCAAGCTCTTCCATCCCCAATACTTTTTAAAATTGGATAATCTCTTGCGATAAAGTAAAAACAGGGTGGTTGAAACAAAAGGAATCAAAATGCCCAACGGCCCTTTTGAAAAGAGCGCCAGAAAAACGAACACCGGAAACAGCCATTCGTCTCGTTTCCGGCCTTCTCCCCGAAACATTTTATAAAAAGTGTACAAGGATAAAACAATGAACATGTTCATCAGCATATCCATACGGACGACCAGGGTGACACCGGTAAATAACCCGGTAGTCATCAGCATCAGCGAGGTTGTTGTTCCATCATTCTTAATCAGGCCGCTTTTCCCGTCTTCCCTGCGGATCCATTTCGACAGGGTTGTCAGCACGACAAATGCCGGAATAATCGATAAAAGTGAATAATACCACATCCGGTGTTCACCCAGAATCATCTTCCCGATCATCATCAGCCAGAAATGGAGAGGAGGTTTATCCGCGTAAATTTCACCCTGGTTGGTAAAAGTGAAGATATTCCCATTGCGAAGCGCTTCATCAACAATGCTTAGGTAACGCAATTCATTTTTTGGTGTGAAATCGCGTAAAATCATTGTGGGTAACAGGGCGATAAACCAGATTAAATAGATATATTTATTCTTCATGCAGACTTATTTTTCTGTTTTTGCAGCCGCTTATTGTGTCGTGCGAGTTCGCTTGCCAATAATCCACCAATTAATCCCCCATAGGTGCAATTTACCCAACACTCCGAAGAGAGAGGGAGCGTGCCGTAATACATACCCCAGTTAACCCAGTAAATGTAGCCCGTTATTATTCCCGACACTGTAAATAAAAGGGCATATAAATTTTCTTTAAAAAACGCATACGCTCGCTTCATACGTCTTCTTTTAATGTTTGCGCAATCATCTTTAAATTTTCAAAAGGCACTATTCCCATAATTCTTTTTACTTCTCTATTTCCCTTAAAAACCAATATATTGGGAATGCCGGATACATTGTGTTCGTAAAAAGCTTTTGGGTATTTGCTTATGTCTATCGAGTAAAAATAAATTATATAAGGCTCATTATCAATGAACTGTTCAATATTGAATCTCATTTTTTCGCAAAGTATCGAGTTGCTGTCATGGAAAAAAACAAAACGAATGTTATCGTCTTCAAATTTTATTCCATCCAGTTCAATTAAATTTGTTTTCGCTGATGCCAAAGGCATTTGTTTTATCCTGATCTCGGAAATAATCACGGTAAGGATGTAAAACATCACTGTAGCGACAATGAAATGCCAGGATTTTAGTTGAAAGACTTTATACGACATAGAAACACTGTTGTAATATTATTAACTCAACTTTCGCACGTGTCAACTGCTCATGAATTTAAAAGTAAGTGAGTAGACACAAACTAAAATTCCAAACATAAAATGACAATCGATTAATTAATCTCACAATAAGTAAGTGAGTAATCACTCACAAAGATACAATCGAAATTAAAAAATGCAACACATTTTGAATTATTTAACGCAACTTTCCGGTTTATTAACACAATGTGCGGGCCTTTCAACTACGCGGTCAGAAGTAATGTCCGAAACTAAGATAAGGGTGAAACCTCCTGGAGAGGCTGGAATACCCCAGTTCAACCCGCAATGGTCCGGCTACCGAAAGGTAGGAATAGCCTAAGTTTGCCCCCAGGTAAGATTTTCCTTCAAGCAGGTGATGCAGGTGATGGCTGTCTGCGGTGAAATTGATGTTGGCGTAGAGGTAATTTTTCGGGGTGAAATTATAATACAATGCCACATCCGTCGACAGCACCATGTTGTTTAAAAACTCCATGCCGGCAGAGCCCTGCACGGATATCTGCTGAGGCAGGTAATGTCCGTCGAACCTGCCTCCCGCTAAGTTGCGGTACATGTGCGGTACACTGTCGTTCATAACATACCTGGCGTTGATGCGGGGAGTGATGCAGATTTTTTGGGTTAACGGTAACGGTTTGTAGAAATTCATTTTCAGGACGCTTAATGGGATTTCGTTTTTCAGTTGAACGAAATTGTCGGTATGCAGTGAGTACTGAAA
>NZ_DIQL01000058.1:0-24546 GCF_002427225.1 Proteiniphilum sp. UBA5463
GCGGAGAGAGAGGGATTCGAACCCCCGGAACCTCTCAGTTCAACGGTTTTCAAGACCGCCGCGATCGACCACTCTGCCATCTCTCCCTGCATTTTGTTTGAAAATGCGAGTGCAAAGGTAAAACTATTTTCGAAAAGAAAAAAGTCTCATAAGAAATTTATTTTACCTAACTTGCGACAGCAGGCTTAAATACAAAAAATAAGCATTATCTTTGTTGAAATATTAGAAATCCAACTTTTGCATGTTCTGATTACAGCTAAATCTTTCAACAAACATTATTTAGCTATAAATACATCACATTGATACATGCGAAAGTACAGCTAGAAAATAAAATGTTATTTACTGAACTTCCACTCTGCAATACGTTATTAGATGGTTTGCAAGCCATGAATTTTAAAGAAACCACTCCAGTACAAGAACAAGCTATCCCTGTAATACTCGATAAAAAGGATGTGATTGCCTGTGCACAAACAGGTACGGGGAAAACTGCCGCTTTTTTACTTCCACTACTGAACAACTTGCAGACAGATGCTCACGATGAAAATAAGATAAACGCCATAATTATGGCTCCTACACGTGAACTGGCACAACAGATAGACCAACATATGGAAGGTTTCTCCTATTTCACACCTTTCTCATCAGTTGCCGTATATGGAGGTAATGACGGTGATGCCTGGGATGTGCAGAAGCGCGGGTTATTAAGTGGTGCTGATGTTGTTATTGCCACACCCGGAAGGCTTTTGTCACACATCAATCTTTACAAAATTGACTTTTCAGGTGTGAAATATTTTATTCTTGACGAAGCTGACAGGATGCTGGATATGGGATTCCAGGATGATATCATGAAGATTGAGAAACTGCTCCCCAAAAAGCGCCAGACCATTATGTTTTCAGCTACTATGCCACCAAAGATACAGCAACTGGCTAAAACCATACTGGATGATCCTAAAGAGATAACTATTGCAATTGCACGCCCGCCAGAGACCATTCTGCAGTCTGCTTACATTTGTTATGAAGGACAAAAGATCAACATCGTAAAGAATCTCTTCAAGGAGAAAAAGCCCAATAAGGTGATACTTTTTTCCGGATCTAAACAGAAAGTGAAGGAGATTGCGAACACATTAAAGAGAATGGGATTGTCTTCTGGTGAGATGCATTCCGACCTTGATCAGTCGCAGCGCGACCATGTGATGCATGAATTCAAAAACGAACGGGTGGATATACTTGTTGCAACCGATATTGTGGCACGTGGAATTGATATAGATGATATTTCCCTGGTGATTAACTTCGATGTTCCTTATGATGCTGAAGATTATGTTCACCGGATAGGACGTACTGCACGTGCAGGCGATTCGGGTATGGCAATAACTTTTGTATCACCTGCCGAACAGTACCGTTTTTCACAAATAGAAAAGTTTCTTCAAAAAGAGATATACAGGATTCCAGTTCCATCTGAATTTGGCGATACTCCTGAATATAACCCCGTAAAAGAAAGCAAAAAAAGATATTCCCCAAAAAATACATCAGGACGATCAAAAAAGAAAAACAGAAGTACTCCCTCAACAAAAGAGGTGGACAAGGTCTCAAATCTCACCAGGAAAAAGGACAGAAGAGGAGTCGGAAACAACATATCAACAAGAGCAACGGGTGAAACGGGGAAAGCTACAAACCTCTCCAGAAACAAAAAACGTAAAGGAGTCGATAGTATGAATTCGACCGGTGCTTCCCAAAGCTCCGGATCTTCTCCCGAAATATCATTCGAAAAGGGAAAAAGCGGTTCTGCGCAAGACGGGAGACCCGAAAAAAATTTATCTGTTGCCGGAAGGGCTTCAGGGAAGAGGAGAAGCGGTTCGGGACAAGGTAGAACAACTGAAAACAATGCTTCGCCGAACGGGAGGGCATCAGGTAAAAAGATAAACAGAAAAAGCTCTGTTACGTCTGTTACGAATGTATCTTCTGAAAGAATAACAGATTCAGGGAAAAAAACAATTCAGAAAAAGAGAGGTTCAACTTCAATCAGGACAGACAAAACTGATTTAAGAATTGAAAGGCCAAATAAAAGGACAGACAGGCCTGACTTGAAAACGCCCCTGGAAAAAGAAATAAAAAATGAGACTTCGTCAGGAACACCTGCTAAACTAGCAACTATTATAAAGGGTTGGTTTCGTAAAAAAAAGAAGTAACTTTTTAAATCAATACTTCGGTATTTTTTCAAAAACAGTTCTTATAATTCACTGAATACTAATAGAGTATGGCGCTTTTTTGAGGACCTAGCATAAATTATTGACTGTCAGTATTATAAATGATGTTATAACGAAGCATTATAAATAGCAGTCCCGTAAAAAAATTATATTTGACTGGTAATTCATCAATTGTTATTTCACTAAGCCTTATAAAAAGTTTCCGTCCTTTCTTTCATATTGTCAGGTGTTTAAATAAATATTCATAGAGGTATTACTAAAAAGGGAACCCTCTTGTTATTATTAATAATGCTTTTATTGTTGCCGTGATGGTTTCTTCTGATTACTTTGATGCCTATACAGTAAGTGTATTTATAATGTAACATCTAAGTTCAGCAATGATGTAATAGAATGTTGCGCAGGAACTGGTATTATTTGTACAACTCTGGAGATAAAGGTGTAAGTTATAGATTCAGATAAATTAAAATCGCGAAGCCGGTCTGACAGGGATCAGTCCGGCTCCTAATCGGAATAATCATTTGTTGCTCTGATTACTCCGCTTTTTGCTCCAATTGAACTAACTCCATTCCCCTTATAATGGCTTCTTCGTTCATTGGTAAAAGCTTATGGTGCCGCTCCGGGAGCGACTCTTTAAGTCCTTTCATCACATTTTCAAGCTCCACCATGGGTGATATCTTGAGCAGCCCACCCAGCACAATCATGTTGAATACCTTTGTATTGTCCATTTTCATAGACTCATCCATGGCGTTAATGCGGTACACATTGATATCTTTCCGTCCAACCTTTTTATGAATTCCATACCCATCGTATATTATCACTCCTCCGGGTTTTACTTTCTCCTCAAATTTATCGAGGGAAGGCTGATTCAATACAATAGCAATGTCATATCTATTAACAACAGGCGAGCTAATTGGTTCATCTGAAATGATCACTGTAACATTAGCAGTACCACCACGCTGTTCGGGTCCGTAAGCCGGGAACCACGATACCTCCTTGTTTTCCATAATACCGGAATAAGCAAGAATTTTACCCATGGAGAGCACTCCCTGGCCTCCAAAACCTGAAATTACTATCTCTTGTAACATTTATATATATTTAATGCGTTTTATATATTTTTCAGATCCCCAATCGGATATACCGGAAACATATTTTCCACCATCCAGTTATTTGCAGCTTCGGGTGTCATTTTCCATCCGGCATTGCAAGTTGATACAACTTCCACTATGGAGGTACCTTTTCCTGCCATGGAATTTTCAAAAGCCAGTTTAACCATACGCCTGGTCTTTTTTACAGCAGCAGCCGTATGTACACTTACACGGGTAGCGAGGCAGACACCGTCAAGCAGAGCAAGCATATCAAGAATCTTAAGCGGGCCACCCATAGTCTCTACATTACGTCCTTCGGGACTGGTTGATGTAACCATATTGTTTAACGTTGTGGGAGCCATTTGTCCGCCGGTCATACCATATATACCGTTATTGATAAAAATAATAGCGATATTCTCGCCGCGGTTGGCTGCATGAATGGTCTCTGCCGTACCAATAGCAGCCAGATCGCCATCGCCCTGATAGGTGAAAACCATCTTGTCTGGGAGCAACCGCTTTACAGCAGTGGCAAGTGCAGGAGCTCGTCCGTGAGCAGCCTCCTGCCAGTCGATATCAAGGTATTTATATGCAAAAACGCCACATCCTACCGGTGCAATTCCGATAGTTTTTTCCTGTAGCCCCAGTTCACTTATAACTTCACCTATGACTTTATGAACCACCCCGTGTGAACATCCCGGGCAATAATGCATGTGATTGTTGTTCATAAGTTCCGGTTTAGCATAAACCAGATTTTCGGGACTTACAATATTATTTATATCCATATTGTTTATTTTTTAGCAGAGAATCTGTATATCAAATAAAAAACCGCAGCAGCTCCTGCAAAATACCACGTTAGTTTAATATCCTGGTTAGAAGTAAAATAGACCACTAATGTACCCAGGAATGAAAGGAGAAACAGCAGCAGGAATATATTTCTTATTTTGGGATCCATACTAATTAGTTATTTATTTACCACTTTCTCTTTCAAGGCATCAAGCACACCTTCAGGAGTAGGCACAATGCCCCCGAGACGGCCGTAGTGTTCAACGGGTGTTTTCCCGTTCACGGAAAGGCGGACATCTTCTACCATCTGACCGGCATTTAATTCCACCGTGAGCATACCCTTCACCTTTCCGGCATAATCATTCAGTACCTTACCTGGAAAAGGCCACAGGGTAATGGGACGTACCAGCCCAACCTTAATCCCCTCTTCCCTTGCCATCTCAATTGTTTTCAAGCATATGCGAGCGGCTGAACCGAAAGCGACCAACAGATAGTCGGCATCTTCACATTTAACCTCCTCATAGCGTACCTCATTTTTCTCAAGTACACGATATTTTGCCTGAAAGCGTTCGTTATTCTTCTCCATAACTGCCGATTCAAGTTCAAGAGAAGTTATGATATTAGGCTCTCTATCGGGTGTTTTACCAAGAGTTGCCCAGGGACACTGCTCTCTGATTTCCTGTTCGGTCCTTCTGCGGCGATATCCGGGAAGTTTTACTTTCTCCATCATTTGTCCTATAACACCATCTGTGAGTATCATTGCCGGATTGCGATATTTGAACGCAAGCTCAAAGCCAAGCGACACAAAATCGGCCATCTCCTGAACTGAATTGGGTGCAAGTGTGATTAATTTGTAGTCACCATGGCCTCCCCCTTTCACAGTCTGGAAATAATCGGCCTGAGAAGGCTGAATAGTACCCAAACCTGGGCCACCACGCTGAACATTCACAATAAGACATGGCAGTTCAGCTCCTGCCAGATAGGATATCCCTTCCTGTTTTAGACTGATGCCGGGACTTGATGAAGAGGTCATGGAATATTTACCGCATGAAGCACCGCCATAAACCATATTTATTGCCGCAACCTCGCTTTCAGCCTGCAAGACCACCATCCCGGTCGTTTTCCATGGTGCAGCCTCCATAAGAGTCTCAATTATTTCGGACTGGGGCGTGATGGGATAACCGAAATAGCCATCCACTCCGAAGCGAATAGCCGCATGAGCGATGGCTTCGTTACCTTTCATCAATGATATTTCTTCTGACATAATACTAATATTAGAAATTATTTCACTTATGGGAAAAAGGATTATTTCACCTTCATCCGATATACGGTCAAACAACCGTCAGGACATACATACCCGCAGTTCGCACACCCGATGCACTCATCGGGATTTTTTAAATAGACGTAATGGTATCCACGGTCGTTCACTTCTCGAGGCTGCAAATCCAATACTTCAGAAGGACAAGACACAACACACAGGTTACAACCTTTACAACGTTCGGTGTTTACCTCTACATAACCCTTGACTTTTGCCATTATATGAGTGGTTTTTATTTAGTAGTTACAAATATAGCTGTTGTTTTGTTTTAACTCAATTTTTCAGTGTTAATTTTTAACTAAGATTGATAAATATTAATTCCCCGCTACCATCCGAAAGCTTCTTCACTCATCCAGTTACCCTGAACCTTAAGTACCTGCTCAATAACATCACGTGCGACACCCTGTCCTCCATTCCTTGAAGATATATACTTTGCTATCTTTTTAATCTCTGGAGCCGCGTCCATTGGGGCAATAGGTAAACCGACCTCATTCATTACATTATAATCAGGTATATCATCTCCCACATAGATAATCTCTTCGGGCTCATATCCGGTTTTGCGTAAATAATCGAGATAATCGTTCATTTTTATACCCGAATTCATGTAAATATCGCTTATACCCAATGATTCGTATCGAAGACGTACTGCCTGAGTATTTCCACCAGTTATTAAACATACGCCATAGCCGTGCTTCACAGCAAGGTTAAGTGCATATCCATCGTGAATATTGGCAGTTCGCAGAGGCTCACCTTGGGCCGACATGTGAATAGTCTGACAGGAGAGAACTCCGTCAACATCAAATATAAATGCTTTTATTTTTTTCAAATCGTAATTTATCGCGCTCATAATGAATGAATATGAATACTTTTACTTAACAGGGAATAGATCTCTTTTACCATTGGGTCTGTAATAAGTTCAAGATGCTTTTTCATAACCTTTTCGTCGAACCTTATCGCAGGGCCGGTCTGAGCTGCAACAGGCTGCATCTCCATTACTTTGGCTGCAGTTTCAGCTATAAGCGGTTTCAATATATCGAACTGAATATCCTCATTGGATATAATATCTGACGCCAGTGCATACATATGGTTTGCAAAATTACATGCAAATACTGCCGCCAGATGAAGATAAAGCCGCTTGTAACCCGGAAGGTATTGCACATTTGTTGAAATAGTTTTCGCAAGGCCAACCAGTGTGCGGGTAGTATCATCACTGTCTCCCTCTATGAACAACGGTATTTCAGAGAAGTTCAATCCTCTATCCTTGCTAAAAGTCTGTAATGGATAAATTACGCCATATTTTTCTTTGAACAATGAAAAAACGTTTAAAGGTACGCTTCCGGCTGTATGTGCCCAAATACCATTTGTACGCGGCATTTGACTTATAACGATAGGCAGGGCATCATCTTTCACCGAAAAAATATACAGATCGGCATCGCAAAAGATAGAACCTATATCATTAACAGGTACAGCGCCGGTTTTTACGGCGAGTATCTTCGCATTTTCAAATGTGCGGCTGTAAACCTGAATAATCTCATTTCCCGAAGCCTTTAGTGCCACGGCTAAGTGAGTTGCCACATTGCCTGAACCAATAAAAACTATTCTCATGCTGCTAATTTATCTTAACGGCGTCTTCAACGATCTTAAATAATTGAAACTCCGCCAAATCACAATCCTGTATGTTTCCTACACTCAGGAACCAATGTTCACCTCAGTGATTTTCACACCTGCTTTTTCAACTCCTATTAAAGGATTATTAATCATTGACTGCCTTATTTTCAGTTCATATATGCGCACACTGTCAGGCACAACCGCAGCAAGGTAATTCAACGAAAACTGGTTTAATCCGCCTGTCCCGGCCCCCAGCCATCTTCCATATTCATCAGCCAGGAGGCAATGCAAGGTATCGCTTTGGTAAACCGGACTGGTTATATTATGCTCTACATAAAGCAACAGGTTGCGATAAGGATAACTGTGGTTTGTTGTGAGCTCAATTGTTATATCATATTTTTTTCCGGGATGTATATTCGCAGTATCAATTTTAAAAACAAGTACGCTGTCGCTATACCACATCCCTTTGTTGATATGGTGAAAACGATAATAGACCTCACCTTGAGAGCAGGATGTCAGAAAGGTGAAAATCATGACCGCAAAGAGTAAGACAATATTACGCTTTGTTGCCACTGGAATCCCTGTTTTTTCTTGGTTTTCTGTTCCCCGATGAATCAGAGGAACGTCTTTTACGAGGCTTCCTCCGTTTCTTACCCTTATTTTGCATATTGCTGTCGAAACGAGTAATACTATGGTCTTCAAGGATATCACCAATATAAGCTGGCTCTTTACCCTGCTTTGCCTCGTTTTCAGCAGCAAGCTTTAATGGTTTTTTGCCTTTTTTATTCATCGCGATTATCTCAAACACACGCTCTTTAGAGATAATTTCAAGATTTGCACCATTATGCTTATCGGTTGAATAGGTTATTAATCCTGAAAAAACATCCGTCTTAAAATGATAATAGTCGGAATCCTTTGTCTCCAGTATAATTTCCCTAGATGGCAGCCCCCGCTGTGCTTCCACATAGGCATCCACCTCGTAATTCATGCAACACTTTAGTTTCCCGCACTGTCCAGCCAGCTTCTGGGGGTTAATAGAGATATCCTGATACCTGGCAGCTGACGTTGAAACAGAAACAAAACTCGACATCCAGTTGCTGCAGCACAGCTCTCGCCCACAAGGGCCAATGCCGCCAATGCGACCTGCTTCCTGTCGTGCACCTATCTGCTTCATCTCGATTTTCACCCTGAATTCGCTTGCCAATACTTTGATAAGCTGGCGGAAATCAACTCTTTCATCAGCAATGTAATAGAAAATGGCTTTATTGCCATCGCCCTGATATTCCACATCACCAATCTTCATCTGCAACCCAAGCTCCTCAGCTATTTCCCTGGAACGGATCATTGTGGACTGTTCACGTGCTTTGGCCTGCTCGTACTTCTCTATATCAGCGGGACGCGCAAGCCTGTAAACACGCTTGGGGCCGCCATTTGCATCATCCCGGAAATTACATTTCTTCATCTGAAGCTCAACCAGCTTGCCTGTGAGGGTAACAATACCAATATCGTGTCCTGGAGTAGACTCCACAGCCACCATGTCGCCCTGTTCAAGCTCCAGATCATTACTGTTGAGATAATAGCCTTTTCTTGTATTCTTGAACTGCACCTCCACCATTTTGGTAGCTTTCTGAAGCTCAGAATAATCGTAAAGCCAATCGTAGGTGTGAAGTTTATTTCTGTGCCGGGTACAGCCCATGCAACTTTTTATATTTGTGACGGTTACCGTTTTTAAAGGAACGATATCCGCTAACTTATCTGATAATTGCTCTTTATCCATATATAAATGCTCTGCCGAAGCCGGCAGGCGATACTCCTTGATTATAAATAAAATAAAACCGATTGCAATTTACAAATTATTTTCTTAAAAGAAGCGTTACCTTCAAGCAAAGATCAAGGAAAATAATTTTAGCATTGCCGTTTTGTTCAATTTGCCTAAAGGCAAGTGAAAATTCATTATTGAACTCTTCAATGTTTTTCTCATTGATAAATGGTGCAAACCGATTGCCGAATTGCCACTCATCATCCTGCAGATATACCATATCCGGTTCATTGAGGTTGCTAACAAAATATTCACGGAACAACCTCAACGAATAGAGTAGAAATCCTTTCTGCATTTCACGGCCGATTCCCGCAATCTTATTTGATATCTCCTTTATGGATTTTATATTGCCTGATACGGAGGAACGCATCATGCTTTTAAACAGATCAAATAAATAATCCTTAGTGTCAGATGAACTGATTATTTCAACAGCATTAGTAAAACTGCCGTTGGCGATGTGGGCAACAGACACTGCGCTCTCCCTCTCCAACCCAAAGTTCTGCTGTATTGCGATTACCATTTCTTCTTTTTCAATTGCACGGATATGAAGAGGCTGGCATCTTGACCAGATGGTTTGGAGTACATTCTCCCTGTCTTCCGAAACCAATAAAAAGACTGTATTTCCAGGTGGTTCCTCCAATAATTTCAGCAGCTTATTGGCACAGGAATCGTGCATTTTCTCAGGAAGCCACAAAATCATTATCTTGTAAGGAGCTTCATAAATCTTAAGATTCAGCTTCCGGATAATCTCATCGCTCTCTTTAGAGTAGATGACGCCCTGAGCATTTTGTGCATCAATAAAACTTAGCCACTGGTTGATATTGAAATAGGTGTTTTCAGACAGAAATTTTCGCCATTCAGGAAGATATTCGTCACTCACCTTAGACTTTACCACAGGGAACACGAAATGGAGATCGGGGTGTGCCAGCTTATCGAATTTATGACATGACGGACATTCACCACAGGCATCTTCTGCGCCTCGGTTGCTGCAATTAAGATATCTGGCATAGGCGATTGCAAGTGGCAACTTCCCAACTCCCTCAGGCCCATAAAACATTCTTGCGTGTGGTACAAAGCCCTCATGAACTGAGTTTATAAGTTGTTTTTTTACATCGTAAAGCCCTATGATATTGCGAAAATACATTTATACCTGTCCCGCTTAACGAAGTTTAATAAATCTCCTTTGCAACACGATAAACACTCTCCGTAGCCATCAACGAATAGAAATGAATGCTGGGTACCTGCTTTTCTATGAGTTCCCTGCACTGTTTAATGCACCACTCCACACCAACTTCCTTTGCTTGGTCATCATTTTTGCACTTTCTGAGCTCTTTCTCCAGTTCTTCGGGAATATCGGAACGAAAAACCTGCGGCAACACTGTCAACTGACTTAACAGGTGAACAGGCTTTATACCCGGGATGATGGGAACAGTAATACCTGCTGCACGGCAACGATCAACAAACTCAAAATATTTGCGGTTATCGAAGAACATCTGTGTTACAAGATAGTCGGCTCCATTATCGACCTTCATTTTCGTGTAATATATCTCAGACTCCATATTTGGAGACTCTTCATGTTTCTCCGGATAACATGCCATTCCATATGAAAACGGGACTTCTGGAGGCGTAAAGGTGGAGCCGTCGAAAGCAATACCTTTGTTGTAGTTGTTAACCTGTTCCTGCAATCCTGTAGCATGAGGATGGCTATCCATTTTTCGTTGATCGGCATCTAGCTTTTTTGTGTCGCCTCTTAACAGTAACAGATCGGTCACTTCCAGAAATGACAGGTCAATGAGTGCGTATTCCGTCTCTTCTTTAGTAAAGCCCTGAGAGATTATATGCGGTATGGCTCTTATGCCATATCTGTTCTGGATAGCGGAAGCTATAGCTACCGATCCGGGCCTTTTTCTTACATTAACTTTTCGATACACCCCGTTCTCATCTTCCTTGTAAATATTTTCACTGTGATGAGTTGTAATATTGATGTATTTCGGATCGAACTCCTTCAGACGGTCTATAGTGTCGAAAACCTGTTTGATGCTATTGCCTTTAATAGGCGGCAGCAGCTCGAACGAAAAGGCAGTCTTCTGCTTATTATCTATCAATTCCGAAACTTTCATATTATTATTTAAAAATTGCTCTCACAACATCCATTCCATTGGCGTATAACACCAATCCCAAAAGCAGCATCATACCGGCTACCTGAGCGTATTCCATAAATTTCTCGTTAGGTTTCCTTCTCACTATCACTTCATAGATGAGAAACATAACATGTCCTCCATCAAGTGCAGGGATAGGCAGTATATTCATGAATGCAAGAATAACCGATAAAAAAGCAGTCATCATCCAGAAAGCCTGCCAGTTCCACTGTGCAGGGAACAAATTGCCTATAGCGCCAAACCCACCCAGTGATGAGGCTCCCTCTTTGGTGAACACATATTTGAACTGTGCCACGTAGTCTTTAAGTGTCTGAATACCCAATCTTATCCCTGCCGGCAATGACTCAAAAAAACTATACTTGAGCGTAACAGTCCGGTAGATCTGAGGTGCAGACATCGCGTAAAAGCCCAGCGTCCCTGCTGAATCTACCCCTGCAGTAGTTGTATAAAGCACACCGTTTCGGTAATAATCGAGGGTAACCTGCTGATTGCGGTTGCTGTCAAGTGCTGAACGAAGATCACCGAATACCGGTGTTATAATGCCGTTCACACCTACTATGCTATCGCCGGGGATCAACCCTGCACGCTGTGCAGCACTCCCTTCCATAGTCAGGTATACAACTGCCGGAATGCGGTATGTGGCAAATCCCTCCTTATCTTTCAGCAGATTCTCCATCAACCCCTTGCTCATATTCAGTATAACCTCTTCGCCATTACGCAATACAGTCACTTTTTCGGCATCCGCCACATCAAGGAGGGTGCGTACTCCAAAGCGCTCCAACTCCTTGTTATCAGCCCTGAGCAGGATGTCCCCATCCTGAAAGCCGGCGCTATGGGCTGCCTGGCTGAACTCCATTCCCTGGGTAACATTCTTAAGCGGGAGATAAGTATCACTCCAGGTGAAAAGCACCATAGAATAGATAAAAAAAGCCAGCAACAAGTTAAACAGCACCCCGGCAACCATAACCATAAGACGCTGCCAGGCAGGTTTTGAACGAAACTCCCACGGTTGTG
Source organism: Proteiniphilum sp. UBA5463 (assembly GCF_002427225.1). Classification (NCBI taxonomy): domain Bacteria; kingdom Pseudomonadati; phylum Bacteroidota; class Bacteroidia; order Bacteroidales; family Dysgonomonadaceae; genus Proteiniphilum; species Proteiniphilum sp. UBA5463. Next base: position 11,988 of record NZ_DIQL01000058.1, read on the forward strand.
CAGGCAGAGCCATCTGCTCTTTGTCCATGGACTCGTCAATCATTCCGGCAATCTTTACATATCCCCCAAGAGGCAACCATCCGATGCCATATTCGGTTTGGCTGTTCCTGGGTTTATATCTTAAGATTGCAAACCATGGATCAAAGAATAGATAAAATTTCTCTACTCTGATCTTAAACATACGCGCAAAAATATAATGCCCAAACTCGTGCACAATCACCAAAATTGACAAACTCAAAATGAGTTGCAGCGCTTTAATTAAAAATGTCTCCATCCGGTTTTTTTACGTCACACGCATTACACGTGTATTTTTAGTTATTTGATTTATTCCTATTCTCCTTGTTCTCCGGTATAATCAGCTTAGATTAACCTTTTCTTTTATTTAGCTTACCCGTAACACTCCAAAGCTATCACTCTTGTTTCCGCATCGGTATGCAGATAGTCGCTCAGGGACGGTGATTGCACAAACGTTGCTCTCTGCAGCGTTCTCTCTATAAGACTGCTCATTTGCAAAAACCCAATCTGTTCCTTCAAAAAAAGCGCAACAGCCACTTCGTTTGCAGCGTTCAGAATACATGGCATATTCCCGCCTGTTTTAATGGCTTCGTATGCAAATGTCAGGTTCGGAAATTTCTCTATGTCAGGCTTTTCAAATGTCAGGTCCTGCACTTCAAAGAAGTTGAGCGGTTTAATGTCCGACTTCAGCCTCACAGGGTAAGAGAAGGCGTACTGTATAGGCATGCGCATATCAGGCTGCCCCAGCTGCGCCATCACTGAGCTGTCCTCAAACTGTACCATAGAGTGAATAATAGATTGCGGATGCACAACCACCTCAATCTGAGAAGGCTCAACTCCAAAAAGCCATCTGGCCTCAATCATCTCGAACCCTTTATTTATAAGGGTTGAAGAGTCAATCGTCACTTTCTCACCCATATTCCAGTTGGGATGAGCAAGCGCCTGTGCTTTGGTGACACAACCAAGCTGTTCTTTCGAAAAAGTACGGAAAGGCCCCCCTGAAGCGGTAAGCCAGATCTTGTCGATTCTGTTGTTACCCTCACCGTTCAAACATTGAAAGATGGCTGAATGTTCGGAATCAACCGGCAAAACAGCTGCTTTATATTTTAACGCGAGAGATGTAATCAGTTCACCTGCTACTACCAGAGTCTCTTTGTTTGCAAGTGCTATGGTTTTTCCTGCCATGATTGCGTTGATGGTTGGTTCCAAACCTGAAAACCCCACCATAGCAGTTAGTACCATATCAATATTCTTATCACGCACCACTTCCCCTACTGCCTTGCTCCCGGCCCATACCTTTATGGGAAGGCTTCTCAAGGCAGATTTTAGCTGTTCGTATTTCGATTCATTAGCTATTACAACAACTTCGGGAAGAAATGCCCTAGCCTGCTCAATAAGAAGTTCCACATTATTGTTGGCAACAAGCGCATAAGCCGCAAACCTACTGGAATGCCCGGCAATAACACTCAGCGCCTGCGTTCCTATGGAGCCGGTTGATCCTAAAACAGCAATATTTCGTTTTCTATCTTCCATACAGAAATGATGTACGTGTAAAAACGTACAAAGATAATAAAAAATAGGGTCTTATTCCTACAGATTGACAGCGGAAATACTTCCCTAAGTGAATTGTGACAGTATCTTCAATGTATCCTCTACGGTATATGTCACAACTGTTTTGCTGCCATTCATCACTGTCCAGCACCTGTTTTCCTCATCCACAGACAGCTCCAGTTGAGCATCTTCTGTTATTTTGTATCCTTTCCTCGATAGTGCCTTTGTGGTCCATCGTGCCATCAGGCCGTCAGGGTTTTTCACACGGGTAGTTATAAACTTATCCAATTGCTTTTGCACCACAAAACTCCCGTATTCCTTATCGAACACGTAAGAACGGTGACGAAACACCTTGTCGAAACTCCCATTTAATACCATATCTTCCGGTACTCCAACGGTAACGCCCTTGCCTTTTTCCATCAACCACAGCTTGTCAGCCACCTGAATAGCGGTCTCCAGTTCGTGTGTTGAGATGAAAATTGTTTTGCCTGTTTCACGTGCCAGCTTCTGCAGCAGCAAAAGGATATTAATACGGTTTGGCAGATCGAGGTGCGAAGTGGGCTCATCAAGCAATATCACAGGAGTATCCTGTGCAAGAGCACGGGCAATAAAAACCCTTTGGCGCTCTCCGTCTGACAGTTCGTATATGTTTCTACCTTCAAAACCATGCAAACAAGCCATCTCCAGGGCTTCAGAAATAATTATATTATCTTCATCGGAAAGGCTTCCCAGCCATCCCGTATAGGGGTCCCTGCCAATGGAGATAAGCTCTCTCACGGTGAATGATGCCACCGGCTGCTGCTCCGTAAGCACAACGGAAAGTAGTCTGGCCCGCCTTTTGGGCGGGATCTCGAGCAAGTTTTCATTATTAAGAAAGATTTCTCCTTGAAAGATAGGCTGAAGGTGGGCAATAGAGCGCAGTAGAGTAGATTTTCCGCAACCATTCTTCCCAATAAGCACAATCAGCTCCCCCTTTTCGGCAGAGAGTGTAAGGCCCGACTGAACTATCACAGCTCCTTTTTTGTCAGGATAACCTATACTTACATTAGAAAGATGCAGAAAAGGCATATCTATTTTTTCGATTTCCGAATTGGAACAGGTAATCATTCACTCATCTATTAACCCTTCAGGCAAATACATTTCAATGATTTTTTTCTCCTCGTCAATGGCAGCAATAAAATCTTCCGTGGCTGGAATAAGCAGCTCTTTATCTCTATCTTTCACAATAAAAAGAGTGTTCAGTGTAGAATCATCTACTTCATCTATTAACCCGAGCACTTCACCATGCTGATTTACAACAGTGTACCCAACAAAGAAATCCCAATTGAGACCATTTTCGGGTATCGCCTGTTTAACTGTTTTGCGAGGAATAAAAACATCTGTATTGACATACTTCGATGCCGTATTCTCGTCGTCTACATCTTCAAACTTCACCCTCGCAGTTCTATCAGTAGTAAATGTAAACTCTTCCACGAAAAAGGGTACGGGAATTCCGTCAATCTCAAGAAGATAATATTCGCAATCAACCTCGGCATACTCAGCCTTACTGAACAGGATGATTATCTCCCCTCTTATCCCGTATGGTTTCTGTGTACGCCCCACCTGAATTATATCTTTTTTGGAGATCATAATAAATTATTTTCTTCGTTGAAACTTGATATTCTTTAGTTTATCACGATTTGTATTCACCTTCACTTCAGAGATAGTATACATAGCCGGATCAATCTTTATTTTTCCTCCCGACATTTCGTACAGATCTTGAAAAATCTTCTCATCATCTACTTCCTTGTTCCACTGTGTATATGATTTTTTCATCTGGTTGAGAAGAAGTTTCAACAGATGATCTTTTTTATCGCCATCCTCCATACTGGCAGCAATCTTTATCATCCTATCCAGAATTTTCCCGTAATGACGGTACTGCATAGAAGGACGGCTGTAATCAAGATGCCCCGGTGCAGTGTTCAACTCTTCCCTGGTTATTATCTCATATGGGTACTCAATGTCAAGTTTAAAGTCAGACATGATAGCCAGATGGTCCCACAAAATGTGTTTGAAATTATTGACATCTCGCAAATGAGGGAACATATTCCCCATTATATCGATGACTGTGTAAGCACATTTTTTTCGCTCTTCGGGATCTTCTATTCCAACACAGTGATCAACCATGTTCTGTATATTACGCCCATATTCCGGCAAAGCCAGTTTTTTTTCTTGTGTATTGTATCTCATCTTATTTTGATCTTTATTCATAATTTTTTCTTCTATATAAGCTCAGGCATAAAGCCTCTTAAAATTATCAATAACAGGTCATTGTCCTGTTTTTTCTATCTTAATTTAAGCAGATCGCCCTCAGCGGGAATATACTCATAATTTTTTTTATTCAACCTGTATAGGTTACGCAACTGAATTCCATACAGCTGCGAGATGCTGTGCATCGACTCACCCACTTGAACCGTATGAAACTCATAAGGCAATACTGCACGTTTATTTTTCTTCTGGAAATATACAATATCTCCTTCATTCAACGGGAAATCCCCGGGAACCTCATTGAACTTCAACAGATCTTTCTCCTTAAACCCGAACTCTTCAGCAATGCTGCCAAACGTATCTCCGTAAACAGCAATAACATAAACCAGGCCATGAGTAATATAAGGCTGATGTGTCCATGTTGCATGTGACATCTCTGCTTTTTTCAGTTCATCACGCTCTTTTCTGCCAACCCCTTTGTGATATTTTTTATCATCAAAGCGATAAAGTTCATAATCCTCAATAAGTTTAATAAGCTTGTTGGCATAAGCCCTGTCTGTAGCATACCCCATCTGCTGCAAACCTCTGGCCCATCCCTTGTAATCGGTTATCGACAATTCAAAAAGAGGGCTGTAGCGTACTCCGCTTACAAGAAACTCAGAGTGATCCTGATAGGAATCTTCAACCTTTGCATAACGGCGGAAACAATCATTCGGCGAATCGTCAGCAGCATAAACACGGGGGCCTGTCCATCCACGATGGCACTTAATCCCAAAATGGTTGTTTGATCTGCGTGCAAGATCGCTCATACCTGCCCCCGACTCCAATATTCCCTGCGCAAGTGTAATTGACGCTGGTATTTTGTATCTTTTCATGTGCTCTATTGCCAAATTACTGTACCTGTCAATATAATCAACATAGGTACTCACTCCGGGCCGTCCGGAAAAACCTGCGGTGACAAATAAAAAAGCCACAACTACAAATAGCTGTAAAATATTAGTATATTTGCGATATAAATCTTGCATTACAATATGAAAGAAATCAATTTAACCACAAAGATAGGTGTTTATCTCATAGAGGAATGCTCTGAAGTAGAAAAAAAACTTATTGAAGCAGCAAAAAACGCCACAAAAAACGCCTATGCCCCCTATTCCGAATTCAGGGTAGGCGCAGCTGTATTACTACAGAACGGCAAAATAGTTTCCGGAAACAATCAGGAAAACGCAGCATATCCATCTGGATTATGTGCTGAGAGAACAACCATCTTCTTCAGCAATGCATCTTTTCCCGACCAAAAGATCGAAGCGATTGCCATTGCTGCCTATTACAACGGAAGATTCACCAATGATGCCGTCACTCCCTGCGGAGCCTGCAGGCAGGTACTTCTTGAAACGGAGAACCGTTTTAAGTCGCCAATAAAAGTATTGATGTACAGCAATGAGGCAGTATATACAGTGAACAGCATAAAAGATCTGTTACCACTTAGTTTTGGAGATAGGTTATTGAAGAGTTAGAGTGGCTTAAAATGATGCTTCGTAAAGCGTTACCAGATACCATTTTTTATCTATCAGTGCAAAATAGTAATCGGCATATATGCCATTGTTAATACCACGTATCTCCACTACAGCTGTATCATTTTTATATCGTACCATCTGACAGTACTGATCGTATGTACGAGTTAAAAAGGTGCTGTCATAAGTCAGATCTAGTAGCTCCCAGTCATATTTTCCAATAGTTTCTTCCATGAGCGCCATACCTTGATGTTTTGCATTTGGAACAACAACCCTTATTGGAAATTTTATGCGTTTTAACTGGAACGACTCTTCCTCACTAAATTTCAGGAGAAATTGATCAAACTCCTCTTCAGCATCTGATGAATCCGATGAAACACCCCGGCCCTTTACAATCTGTTCCTCTTCTTTACCCGAAAAAGAATCTTTCTTGCCCGTCCCCCAGGAACAAGAATTCAGGAAAAGAAGAAACAAACAGGAAAAAACAAGAGCATAAAGTCTCATACGAAATATATTAATTACTGTGAACTATTTTTGGTACAAAGGTATAAAAAAAGTTGATAACCAAACAGTAATGCAATTTTTTTTACAAAATTTCATTTCTTGCTTTTCCCTATAGATTAAAAGAAAATATCCTTATCTTTGTTTTCAAAAGCAATAGCAAATGAATCTTCAAGCGGAAATAGACAATCTGTTCTCCTCCCAGATGAAAAAATGGGAACAGTTGAGAAATGGTATTAGGCAACTCGATGATACTGAAGAAAAAGTGATCACATGGGGAGATGGGTTCAATGTAAAAATACAGTTCAACCCGGCCAGGATGGTCTCCACAAGTGCAAAAATTGACAAAGAATCGATTGAAAATCGCCCCTGCTTCCTTTGCGAAGCTAATCGTCCCGCCCTGCAGAAGGGTATACTATTCATGGAGAAATATATCATTCTATGCAACCCTTTTCCAATTCTCAGGAATCATCTGACCATTCCCCTTCATTCACACGTACCGCAACTTATCCGCAACAAGGTGGGTGATATGCTTTCGCTTGCAGAACAACTGCCCGATTATGTGTTGTTTTACAATGGCCCAAAGTGCGGAGCATCGGCCCCCGACCATTTTCATTTACAGGCCGGGCTGAAGTCGCCACAGCTGCTTCAGGGCGACAATGTACTTCGCTCATGCCTGATGATAGAGAGCGGAAATAAAAGTGAGGTGGAAGAACTTTTTGAAGATGTTTATCAGTATCTTCACCATCGCCAGCCGAAAGAAGATGAGCCAATGATAAACATCATCGCCTACATAGAACAAAACAGATACAAACTAAACCTATTCCCTCGTAAAGCGCACCGTCCCAGACAATATTACGAAAACGGCAGTAAACAGCTTCTTATCAGTCCCGGGGCACTAGATATGGCAGGTATGATTATATGCGTAAGGGAAGAAGATTTTAAAAAAATAGGTACACACGATATTGAAGACATCTATTCTCAGGTCTCTTTGCCGGTGATCTGAAAGTAAAAAATAAATTTATTCACACTTGCTCCGTTAAGTTAAAAGGTACGGGATTTAAATGTGAAAAATAAATATGAAAAATAAATATTTACACTGATCGGCACATTTGTGTGATCTGATTTGTAAAGAGTAAAAAAATTATGGTGAATTCAGAAATCATACTGTTAAATATCAATGGAGAAGATAAACCCGGCTTAACAGCTGCCCTTACGGAAATACTTGCGAAGCATGATGCTTTCATCCTCGATATAGGGCAATCGGATATTCACAGGAATCTGTCGTTGGGTATTCTGTTCAAATCGAAAAATAATAACTCGGGTGAGATAATGAAAGACCTGCTCTTTAAAGCATATGAGATGGATGTGAACATCCGTTTTACTCCTATTTCGGCTGAACGCTACTCTAATTGGGTAGGCATGCAGGGTAAAAACAGGTATATCATCACACTGCTGGGAAGAATACTCACTGCCAGGCAAATTGCCGCAGTTTCAAAAATTATTGCCGAGCAAAATCTCAATATCGATAATATTGTACGCCTGACAGGACGAATTCCGCTTGATGAGAAGCAGAGAGCTGCCAAGTCGTGTGTTGAGTTGTCGGTAAGAGGCACTCCCAATAACCGGCAGCAGATGCAGGAAGCATTTCTTGAACTCACCTCATCACTAAATTTCGACATCTCCTTCCAGGAGGAAAGCATGTTCAGGCGTATGCGGCGGCTCATATGCTTCGATATGGACTCTACGCTTATTCAGACCGAAGTTATCGATGAACTGGCAGAGAGAGCAGGTGTAGGAGATAAGGTAAGGGCAATAACCGAACAGGCTATGCATGGCGAGATAGACTTTGAAGAGAGTTTCAGGCAGAGGGTGAAGTTGCTGGAAGGGCTTGATGTTTCAGTAATGAAGGAGATTGCAGAGAATCTACCAATTACCGAGGGACTGGGACGGCTGATGAAGGTGCTTCAGAAAGTTGGATTCAAAACAGCCATTCTTTCAGGAGGTTTTTCCTATTTCGGCAACTACCTTAAGGAGAAATACGGATTCGATTACATGTATGCCAACGAGCTGGAAATTAAAAACGGCAAGCTCACGGGCAACTATCTGGGAGATGTGGTCGACGGCAGAAGAAAAGCCGAATTGCTGCGACTCATCGCCCAGGTGGAGAAAATTGATCTCCGGCAAACGGTAGCTGTGGGCGATGGTGCCAACGACCTTCCCATGCTGGGTATCGCCGGGCTTGGCATCGCTTTTCATGCTAAGCCAAAGGTTAAACAGAACGCAGACCAATCGCTCTCCACAGTGGGTATAGACGGCATCCTCTATTTTCTGGGTTACAAAGACTCAATGCTCGACAGCGAAATGCTGAATAATTAAATTAACGTCTAAAACGCTACGGTATGGATTTTGTAGACATATTATGGAACCGTCTTGATGGTGAAACCGAACTAAAACGGCCATCCAATATACTGGTATGTTTCACTGAAACTGAGACCGGTAAAAGGTTAAGCACTCTTGCTACTTACATTACACCGCAGAGAGCAGAAAAATCGTCAATCACTCTTCTTTATTTTGCCATTGATGATAAGAAAATGTTGCAGGAAGAGAATATAATAGTTTGTCAGAACAAAATTCTGAACGATTTCAAACCTAAAGGTGAAAAAAGTAAAATCACTTTTCGTGCTTTCGTAAAAGATTCTGATGACCTTATAGGCGACATCCTGAAAACTATAGAGGAACAAAATTGCAATCTGGTGTTGTTGGGAATATGTCCTGACGAATTCAACCTTTCGCTGGTTGAGAGATATAATATACTGAAAAGCAATCAGTCAAATACCGAAACATTTATACATGAACAGTTCAGAGAGAATGAAGCAGCTACTTTAAAGAATGTCTATTCGCTCATAAACAGGAACACTGTTTCAACTGGAATATTTGTGGACAACGGCATGTCAGAGGTCAGTAAAATTTTTGTTCCGATACTACAAAAAACAGACGTGCACATATTCACCTATGTGTACCAGATAGCTCAGAAAGAGAATGTAAAGATTATGGTCTGGGATGCTATCGGTATCATTCAGTCCGAACCGAAGATGCAAAAACTCTATCAGTTCATTGTAAAGAAAACCGACGGACGGGTCTATTTATGGGACGATGATAAAAAAATTGGAGTTGACTTCATCAGACAGCAAGATCTTGTAATCGTAGGGCTTGATGGGTTGAGCAAATTGATGTGTACTCCGTTGCAATGGAAAGACTCTCTGCCTTCCACACTGATAATTAAAGAAAAAACAAGCTGAAAACAATTATGAATTCATTCGATATTGGGAAAAAACTTGAAATAATCTACTCTCACATAGAAAGAAAGCGACTGAAAGATGCAATTGACTGTGTGAATGAACTTGCAGCGGTGCAGCATAACTGGGCTGTTTCGGAAAAGATATCTGAGCTTGCCACCAATTACCGTTATATGCTTCATTATCTTATTGAGGGTAAGAAAGATCCAGAACATAGACGTATCTACAACAAGCTTATCCGCGACATATATACTGTAGCTGAAGATGCTGCCGAATATCTTCTTCTTCAAAACAGTTCAACCCTTTTTTTCGATAAACAGCGGCTTTTGAATTTACGCACTCCTCTCTCCATAGACGAATACATAGACTTAATTACGAAACAGATTGACACACTCTCTTTTTTGGACCTTCTTGAAGAGGGTCCAGAAAAGCAAAGCCGTGTGAGACAAAATTCACTTGAGCATGAAAATACACTGATTGACTTGTTCTATGCCGTCCTTGTTTCGCCAAAGGCAAACAGCGACCATATTGAATCGTTTCGTAATTTTATGGATGATAACATTATTCCTGTTCACGACAAATGCATGGTTATTTCCGCTATAACGATGAATATTCTGCATCGGTTCGATTCAACGAAAATAGAGTTTATGCTCGACCTCTGCAGGCGTCCCGAGCCGGAACTTGCTGCTCGTGCAATTACAGGGCTCATCCCTGTTTTCCAGATATACAACTCACGGATGGAGCTCTATTCCGAGTTAGGTAACAGGTTAAAACTGTTATCCGACGATAAAATGTTCAACCGTAGGTTCATTGCTGCCATAATAGGATTTATCCAGGCACATGAGACGGAGAAAATCACTAAAAAACTTACGGAGGAGATTATTCCGGAAATGATGAAACTGAGTCCCATGATAGGCAAAAAGATCAAACTCGACGAGTGGATGGGAGAAACCGGGTTCGATGAAAAAAACCCAGAATGGCAGAAGATACTTGATGAAACCGGATTGACAGACAAACTGAAGGAGTTCTCAGACCTGCAGCTCGAAGGTGCCGATGTGTTCCACTCTACCTTCTCGAACTTGAAATCATACCCTTTTTTCAATGAAATGGGCAACTGGTTCCTGCCCTTCTATCCCGGTCACAGCAGTATCCGGCAGCTCTTTGCCGACAAAATGGAAGGGGCACAGTTCATTGAAACTATGTCGGGTTCAGCAATGATCTGCAACTCCGACAAATACTCGTTCTGTTTCAGCATTATGATGATGCCTGAGGAGTATCGCAGAATGATGATATCGCAATTAGGAGCTGAAAGTGAAGAGATTAAAAAGATGCAGGAGGAGGAACAGGCACTTAAACCTCATCAAAAAGAGGAAACCATCTTCAAACAGTATATACAAGATCTCTACCGCTTTTTCAAACTTTTCCAACGCCGTACTGAATTCATTGATATTTTTGGACTTCCACTCAATTTTCACCGGATAAAAGCGTTCCATCCAATTGTTATGCAACCCGATCATCTGGAAAAGATAGCCCTCTACTATTTCGAAAAAAACAATTTCAACGAAGCTGTATCTACATATACCATGCTTGCCAATACTAGGTTGACAAAAAGTGAGATATGGCAAAAAATAGGATATTGCAAACAGATGCTGGCAGATATAAACGGTGCGCTGGAGGCCTATCTGCATGCCGACTTGATTGAAGAAAATAACACATGGGTACTTAACCGAATAGCACACTGTTACCGTGTGTTGAAAGAACCTGAAACAGCTCTGGAATATTACCGAAGGCTTGAACAATTCCGCCCCGATGACCTGAATATTCAGCTCAACATCGGGCATTGCCATATGGAGTTGAAGGAGTATGACAAGGCGCTTAACTTCTACTTTAAGGTAGAGCTGATAGACAGCAACAATACTCGCGCATGGCGGTCAATAGCTTGGTGTGCTTTCCTGTCGCGCAAGTTCGATGTGGCACAAAAATATTACAGGCAAATACTGGAAAAGAAAGCAAATGCGCACGATTATCTCAATGCAGGTCATGTAGAGCTCTGTCTCGAAAATATTAAGGGAGCTGTTGAATATTATAAGTTGTCTCTGCAAAATACAGGTAGCTTTGAAACGTTTCAATCCATGCTTGACGAAGATGAAGAAGAACTTCAGGAAGCAGGAGTAAACACTGGCATTCTACCTGTTATCCTTGATAAGATAAGATATGACGAGGGACTGTAATATTGTGAATCAATATCTTATCTATATAATCCATTTTTCTCAATAAAGTCATACACTACAGAAGGGACAAAGGCCCGCATGTTTTTCCCTTCTCTTATACTGTTTCGTATAAAGGTAGATGAGAGCTCCATTATAGGAGCATTTACCTCATGAACAGATTTGTGAAATTTATCAGGAATATTTATTCTTTCACCCAAACGAGGATAGATAAGGATCTTATATTGATCAATTATACGTTCATAATCTTTCCATTTGTCAAACTTTGTCCAGTTATCCCCTCCTATAATAAGCGTGAAGTTTTTGTCGCGATGGATGTTTGTAAGTTTTGTCAGCGTATCTATTGTATAAGAGGGCCTGGGCATATGGAACTCCACGTCTGAGACAACCAATTGGCTGAACTTATCAAGTGCCTTTCGCGTCATCTCCAGACGGATATCATCATCCAGCAGATCAGCAACCTCCTTCAGCGGATTATGCGGAGATACCACAAACCACACCTCATCTATATATGTAAATTCTCTAATATAGTTAGCCAGTATCAGATGGCCCGCATGTATGGGGTTAAAAGATCCTGAAAAAATGCCGATTTCACGTTTTTGCATCCTATTTTGTTTTTTGTTTTTGAACCCACTTGAAAAAATAGTCCTCTGCATAAAAGTCTTTATATTGGCCGGCTAAGCATATAAAAGTCTCTGGGGTAAGATATTTCAAGGTAATTCATTATTGATAGGGCGGAAGCTTATCAACTTTTCCTCAGGCCATTCACTATACTTTTTTCTTGAAGATGGAGATAATCCAAAGCAGCAGTATTGCTCCCACGAGCGAGATAACAAGGTTGCCGGTTATCCCGTTACCAGTAGTGATACCCAATAAACCAAAAACCCATCCTCCCACAATAGCTCCTGCAATACCCACCACAACATTAATAATAAAACCGAAACCGCCGCCTCTCATCAGTTTGCCGGCAATCCATCCGGCTACTGTACCCACAATAATCCACAATAACCAATTCATAATTAATATTTTTTGTTGTTAATACTATGTGATTTGCTGATAATAAGAGTTTCCACTATTTATAAACACACCTTTGAATGAAATTGTTTAAAATTATTTAAACATAATAATAATAATAATAACTTATGCGGGAAACGGATTAATCTGAAAAGTATTCTATTGAAAAACAGGAAGTAAAGAGTGTAATCCA
>NZ_DIQL01000051.1:0-21081 GCF_002427225.1 Proteiniphilum sp. UBA5463
GCTGTTTGTTCTATAGGTCACAAAGAACGTGTCTAGCAGTTAAAAGAATGACAACTTATGCTCCTAAGAAAAAGCGTTGAGATGTTGTTAAAATTCTGTTCTTGGGGATTATTCTATCTTTTTGAATACCCTATTCCATCGGATTTTAACGGAATAAGGCTCTTTTGATTTCCAAATAAAGGCGGCCTTACCCACAATCAGATCATCGGGGAGTAAGCCCCAATAACGGGAATCCTGCGAGTTTTCTACTTTGTCGCCTCCCATAAAATAATAATTGTGCGAGAAAATATACGATGGAAGTGGAGTAGCATTGTCCCACAATGTATCTTTGCTGAGGGTAAGCGGATAACCTTTCTCCCACTCTATTATTTTTTTATATAAAAGGCTGTTTGTTCTCTCCAACACTATTTTATCTCCTTTTCGGGGGATGTACAGCGGTCCAAAATCTTTTATATTCCAATTGAGTGTGCTATCCCAAGGGAATGTGTGAAATACACCATCGGGCAACTGTTTTTTTGTTTTTCTGCTTAGTGCCCGTTCGGCGGTTACATTTCCATAATTTTTGCTTGTATCGGAATTTACCACGTAAAATCCGTTGATTATTTGGAGTGTATTGCTGGGAATTCCAATACACCTCTTTCCCTTCCACGGCATCGAACAGATCGAACTACCGGGCGCCATAAGCCAGTTTGTTTACCCATACGTAATCGCCGGGAATGATTGTAGGCTCCATGGAATCGGTGGGGATTTTGTACGAACCGAAAACAAATACGCGCAGCAGGATGAAACTAAACACCAAAATTGAGGTGTAGTAGAAGCATTGGCTGCTTTTCTTCTAATGTGCAAGCACAAAACTACAAGTTGAAAAAGCAGAAATACGATTATAAGATGTACGTACCACAACCGGGAGACAAACACAACCCTATTGTGATGGGATTTTCCTCTTACTTTGTGCCCGGATTGGGACAAATGCTAAGCGGTGAAGTTGGACGTGGATTAGCTTTTTTGGGAGGTACTTATATTGAAAGAAGAATGGTGGCATCAAAGCCCATGCCATCATCCGTTATGAAGATAACCAACCCTGTTTCATTTGTTAAGATTCTATCTCAATTCTACCTTTAACGAGAATTATTTGGAATATAAATAATTATGTATTACTATTGCATACACTTTTTGTTCATACCGAAAAGTGCGAGGCAGAAATGCCGATAATTTTTTTCTTTATAAAAATTTTTAAAGTTATTAATTACTTGCGATGTCCGTATGAGAATATAGATATCGCTTTTTTATGGTTTTGTTTAAAAAACCTATATAAAACTTACCGGGAAAGTTGCACTTCTAAATTTAACTTAGAATGTTTTTAAAGAAAATGAGTGCTTATTCCAAATCACTGTTGTCCGATAAAACTTTTTTGAATGGCGGCACGAGACAGTATAAAAATAAAAAATAGCATTAAAATTATCATTCCCATATAATAAAAAAACCTTACATTTGTTCCATGCAAAAGGAACTGAACACCCAGAAAATTGAGCTGATCCATCATAAAAGCTCTGAACAAAAATATCCTTACATAGGAAATGTTCAGGCCGGATTTCCTTCGCCGGCGGATGATTTTTTCCACGATTATATCAGCCTTGACGAGTTGCTGATAGACCATAAGGAGACAACTTTTTTTGCCAGGGTGGCCGGTAGTTCCATGAGCAACGATTTCAACGACGGGGATCTGCTTATCATAGACAAAAGCCTGGAGTGGGAAGAAAACAAAATTGCTCTTTGTTTTATCAATGGAGAATTCACATTGAAACGGATAAAACTAAAGGACGGGAAATGCTTCCTGGTCCCCTCTAACCAGGATTTTCCCCTTATCGAGGTTAATTACGAACAAGGTGTAATCATCTGGGGAATTGTAAAATATTCAATACGCAAACATTGATGTACGCGCTGGTAGACTGCAATAACTTTTATGCTTCGTGCGAGAGGGTGTTTAATCCCACGCTGAACGGCAAGCCTGTTGTTGTTCTTTCAAACAACGACGGATGTGTTATTGCTCGCTCCAACGAAGCTAAAAGCATTGGAATCCCGATGGGTGCACCGGCCTTTGAGTATGAATCGGTGTTCAGGCGAAATGATGTGAAGGTGTTCTCGGCGAACTTTCCACTCTACGGAGACATGAGCCGCAGAGTGATGAGGCTGTTGTCCGGTTTCACCCCCGAACAGGAGGTCTATTCCATCGATGAATGTTTCCTGAACCTCGGCGGGATCGATACAGACCTGCAACAATATGGCCTGCAGATGAAAATGCGGGTAGAAAAGGGCACGGGCATTCCCATAAGTATTGGCATAGCGCCGACAAAGGCACTTGCTAAGGTGGCAAACCGTATTGCGAAAAAATTCCCAAAGGAGACTGGTGGCAGCTATGTGATCGATACCGAAGAGAAAAGGATAAAAGCCCTCAGATGGTTGAAAGTGGAGGACATTTGGGGCGTGGGGAGAAGAAACGCAAAAAAACTTTATGCCATCGGTGCTGAAAGAGCGTTCGATTTTGTCCTGCT
Source organism: Proteiniphilum sp. UBA5463 (assembly GCF_002427225.1). Classification (NCBI taxonomy): domain Bacteria; kingdom Pseudomonadati; phylum Bacteroidota; class Bacteroidia; order Bacteroidales; family Dysgonomonadaceae; genus Proteiniphilum; species Proteiniphilum sp. UBA5463. Next base: position 2,553 of record NZ_DIQL01000051.1, read on the forward strand.
GCCCGAATCATGGGTGCTCAAAAACATGACGATCACCGGATTGCATCTTCAAAAGGATTTAAAGGGAATACCCACGCTCGAAATGATACCTGTGGAGAAGAAAAAGAGCATCGGCACCACCCGTACCTTCGAAACGGATCTCCGCTCCTTTGATGAGGTGAGAGAGCGTATAACCACTTTCACATCGATGAGTGCCGAAAAGTTAAGAGAACAGCGATCTCTCTGCAACAGAATGGTAATTTTCCTTGAAACAAACCGGTTCAAGGAAACTGAAACGCAATATTTCCCATCAATACTGATAAGACTGCCTTTCCCTACCAACTCCACGCTGGAGTTGGTGAAGTTTGCCAACATTGGATTGAAACAGATATACAAGCAGAACATCTATTTCAAGCGCGGGGGGGTACAGTTGATGGATTTTGTTGATGCCAATGAGTTCCAGCCATCCCTCTTTTTCAACTCCGATCTTAGGCACAAAAAACTGATGGAGGCAATCGACGGATTAAACCGGAAATACCACAAAGAGGTGGTTCGACTTGCCACCCAGGACACACGAAAGCACAAGATGCGGCAGGAGCTCCTCTCTAAACATTATACCACCGACATTAACGACATAATTACCGTAGAATTATAATATTCTGAGTCCGTATTAAAATATCTGAAAAACGGAACCACCCTAATGACATAAGGTTTTTTTAAAAAAACTACTGACCGTTTAAATCGCTACTAAACCTTAATTATACTTTTAAATGCTGATATTTTGTGTTAATTTTGCATTTTTATTTTATAAGTAATAGCAGGCATTTTTACTGATGTTACACTATTTCGGATTTTCGGATAATTGCATCGGGATTTTGATCATTCTGGCCTTATATATTTGCCGTTACTTAAATTCTATATAACAGGAGATGAAAAAACTGACTACAATATTGATGATCATCGGTTGTTTTGCTTTTGCCGCTATGGGACAGGAGCAGCAACGCAAACAGGAGCAGCAACGCAAAAAGGTGGGAGTGGTGCTAAGTGGCGGATCGGCAAAAGGATTTTCACATGTGGGCGCATTAAAGGTGTTGGAGAATGCCGGTATTCCCATCGACTATATTGCCGGTACCAGTATGGGGGCTGTAGTGGGAGGACTATACGCAGCAGGCTACAGTGCAAATATGATTGATTCACTTATCCAGATTCAGGATTGGAGCTATCTTATGCGCGACAATATTTACCGTGAGAACCTGTCTGCATCTCAGAGGAATCATCAAAAAAAATATATCGTATCCCTACCCTACAGGCTAAAACTTAAAGAAAGAAGCAGCAAGGTGAGCCTTCCACAGGGTGTTTTTACAGGGCAAAATCTATACAGCCTTTTTCTGAATATGACTATCGGCTATCAGGATGAAATGGATTTCGACTCTCTTCCAATCCCTTTCGGTTGTGTTGCAGCTGATTTGCTTACTGGTGAGGAGTTTGTTTTCAGGGAAGGAATTCTGCCCGAGGCCATGCGCGCAAGTATGGCTATTCCGGGCGTTTTTACACCGGTAGAGAGGGACAGCATGGTATTGATTGACGGAGGTGTGATCAATAATTTCCCGGTTGATGTAGCAAGGAGTATGGGAGCCGATATTATAATTGGTGTAATTATGCCGTCAGATGAGAAATCAGTACACAGCCGTGGCAGTATTACAGAGGTTACAGAAAACATCTTTAATTTTATCGGGCAGCAAAAACTCCAGAAGAACATAAAAGATACCGATCTTATGATTTTACCACGTATCCACCCATATGGGTCCATGGATTTTCAAAGACCTGCCATCGACTCAATTATCTCTCGCGGTGAACAGGCAGCTATGGAGAAATGGGATGAGCTGATTGCCTTAAAAGAGTCACTTGGATTGGAGGATAGTAGTAAAATTGAAAGGGAGAATAAAAATCCCTATATCCATATCGATACACTTATAATCGATAATATACGCATTGAAGGTGTTTCACCTGTAGAGGAAAAGCAGATATTACGCTGGATCTCTGTCAAAGAGAATAGAGTAACTCGGAAAGATTTAGATGGCATGACCTCACGGATATATGCCAGCGGGCTCTTTTCACGTGTTTATTATCGTCTCGACGGGGATCAGCCTTTCGATCTTGTTTTTTTTGTCGAAGCTAAAGAATCAAATACCCTCAATATGGGTGCATACTTCGACACCAATGATATGGCGGCTGTTTTTGCCAATACAACAATTCGCTTAAGCACATCGCTGAATTCAATGATTGATATTACAGCACGACTTAGCCGCGATCCCTATCTTATGGCAGACTATTCAATAAACAGTGGCATCTTCTATAAGGCTGGCGCCAACTACAGGATCAGTAAAAACGATCTGAGTATATATGAAAGAGGCAAGCTTGAATATAAGATGTCGGTCAACCGAAATTCCCTGGATCTAAATTTTTCTGAATTATATTTTGGCAATTTCAGGCTGCATCTTGGTTCCCGGCTTGAGCATTTTCACCTTTTCAATGTCTTAGGGCGTATTGTAGATGAAAATTATACAAGAATAAAAGACAAGCTATATATAAACTATCAGCTCGATGGAGTTTATGATAATCTCAATACCACTTATTTCCCTTCATCGGGACAGTACTTTTCGTTTCGTTATTCAGTTAACACTGATAACTTCCTGAAGCTTGATAATGATTCGCCTTTAAGCATTTTGGAGATGAATTTTTACAAACCTGTTTATTTAGCTGATGGTATCTATATTACACCCCGTGTTACATCACGGTACATAATGAACGACAGCGTTCCCCTAATGTACCGTAACTTTGTCGGCGGCAGATTCGATGATCATTATTTACCACATCAAATTTCACTTCAGGGATCATCAGGAATGGAGATTTTAGACAATATGGTGTTCTCTGCTGATATAATGGGGCACTATAATTTCAAACCGAATAACTATCTCTATGCAAATGTAAACTATACTGTACATAATAATCATGTTTACAACCTTTTTGATGGTAAATCATATTTTGGGGTCAACCTTGGTTACTCCTATCTTTCAATTGTGGGCCCCCTTAGAGTTGAGTTCGGATATTCAGGCCTTTCACGTAAATTCCACCCCTTCCTGAGTCTCGGGTATTATTTATAAATACATCAACCGAAGATTGTGTAATTGTATCAGTTACTGCGAATTGGACAATATTGTTATCTATGATGAGATAATGCTTCGTTAGACCTTCATCTTTAATGATGATAGCCAATATGTTATGCCTAATTTTCAAAAGAGCCATGCTTTCTTGATTTTCAGGGAATTATGATAACTATTTTAAAAGATTACCAAAGTATTGATGACATTAACCTGGAATATTTTATTTACAACTTTTGCATGTAACCATTAAATGCAATTATAGCTTGAAGATATGATATATGAATGTTTTTTGTTAAAACAAATGTATATTTTCAGGTAGGGAGGGGAAGTACTTTGGAAAAAACAGCAGACTGTCTCTAAAATGGCAGACTGTCCCTAAAACAGCAGACTATCCTTAAATGAGCAGACTGTCCCTAAAACAGCAGATTATCTTTAAATCAGCAGACTAAATTTCAATTTATTAAGAATAATGTGACTGATTTTACTTTAAATCATAATAATAATAAAAAAGCATATGAAATATATCTAATGATTAAACATTTGATTAAAACATTTGTTTAACCAAAAGACAAGATATAAATTTCTCATGATCAAGAAAAATTAATGAAGAATGGAGACTAATACAACAGAACAGAAAATTATCAGGGCAGCCGATAAAATATTCACACAAAAGGGGTATGCTGCCACAAGAACAAGAGATATTGCTGAAGAGGCAGGTGCCAATCTGGCACTTCTTAATTATTACTTTGGTAGCAAAGAGAAGCTTTTTAAACATGTGGTAAGAGAAAAGCTAAAGATGTTACTTGGTGCAATGGGGCCAATTTTATCTGATGATAATATTTCTCTTGAAGATAAAATAATGTCTATCACTGAAGGATATACCAATCTGTTGCTTGAAAATGAGGAACTCCCAATTTTTATACTTAATGAATTGTCGGTAAACAAGGAACTATTTGTGGAAATAACACAAAATACACGGCAGATTGCTCAACCGGTTATTGAAAAGCAGTTGAAAGAGAAAGGTGTTGAAATATCAGCAACTGATCTGATAATTAACACGCTTAGCCTTACTATGTTTCCGTTCGTTGCTAAGCCGTTGATAATTTCTTCGGGATTGGTAAAGGATGAAAAATTTAAAGAGTTTGTGACCGAAAGAAAAGATAAAATCTTACGATGGATAACAAGCATAACCAAATAAAGAGATAAAACCAACATGATCAAAGATTACATCTGACAATAGTATAATAAATATAATAAAGAGATGAAAATATGAGACCAAAAACATTTCTGTTATTCTTAGGATTGATCTGGCTAAACATTATACTGGCATCGGGACAGGTCATCACACTTGATGAAATGCAGGTAAAAGCTAAAACAAACTACCCTGCAATTGCAAGATACAACATTATTGAAAAAACTAGGGATTTCAGCATAGATAATGCAAACAGGGGGTATCTCCCGCAGGGTTCTATAAGCTCACAGGCAGCCTGGCAGTCAGACGTTACAAAAATCGACCTGGATCTTCCGATTGAATTTCCTTCCATTGAAATTCCTGTACCAGATCAGGATCAATACCGATTAGTGGCTGAACTGAACCAGACTATCTGGGATGGAGGCAACATTACCGCTCAGAAGAAGAGCCTGACAGCTAACTCTGAACTAGAGATTAAAAAACTGGATACTGAAATTTACGCTTTGAGAGAGCGTGTAAACAATCTCTATTTCGGTATACTACTAATGAAGGGAAATCTGCAGCAACATGAAATCCTGGAAAAAGAACTGCAACGCAATTACGATAACGTACAGGCCTATGTGCAAAATGGTGTGGCAAACGTTTCCGACCTCAGCACGGTTAAGGTGGAACAGCTGAAAGCGGGACAGCAGAAAATCAGCCTTGAATCCACACTTGATGCATATATCCGGATGTTATCGGTGATGACGGGAGAGCCACTTGATAAAGATATGACTTTTGTAAAACCAAACCCCGAAACCGATTTAATATCTCCTATCATCAACCGTCCAGAATTAAAGATGTTCAACGCGCAGGAGGAAGCTATTGAGTCGCAAAAATTGCTATTAAAGGCTAAGAATATGCCGAAGTTGGGAGCCTTTGCACAGGGTGGCTACGGAAAGCCGGGATTGAATATGTTCGATAACGAATTTTCACCTTACTTTTTGGGTGGAATCCGCCTGATATGGAACTTTGGAAATTTGTATACATTAAATAACGATAAAAAAATTATTGATTTACAAAAAAAGGCAGTGAATACTCAAAGAGAGGTCTTTATGCAAAATTTGTTTATGCAGATACCGCAACAGCAGATAGAGATAGAAAAATATAAAAAGACAATGCAGGATGATGATGAAATCATTCGCCACCAAACATTTATTCGCAAGGCAGCAGAGGTGAAGGTGGAAAATGGCACACTTACCGTTTCGGACCTTATGAGAGAGATAAATGCTGAAGAGGCTGCCAGGCAATCCAAAACGCTTCACGAAATTCAATATCTAATGTCGGTTTATTCACTGAAACATTCAACTAATCAGAACTAAAAGTAAAACTATAAAAAAAGTAAACAAATAAATATAATCATATGAAACCAAATTTTTACTTGTTATCTGCATTATTAACCCTCCTCCTATTTTCATGCAGCAAAGGCAGCGGTGAATATGACGCTACCGGATCGTTCGAAGCTACAGAAATTATTGTCTCGTCTCAGGCAAGCGGATGTATTCTGGAATTAAACGTAAACGAAGGAGAACAATTGCAAATGGGACAGATAGTAGGCCTGATAGATAGCACCCAGCTCTACCTTCAAAAGATGAGCCTCCTTTCAAGTGTAAAAGGGGTACGTGCCCAGCATCCAGATATTGAAGCACAGACAGCAGCTTTACAGGATCAGATAAAAACATTGAAACGGGAAAAAGCGCGGGTAGAAAGATTGGTTGCCGCAAATGCTGCCAATCAAAAACAGCTTGACGACATTGAATCTCAATTAGAAGTTGTGCAGAGTCAGCTATCAGCACTGACATCCACATTGCAAAAAAACAGTGCCAATATTTCTGCACAAAGCTCCACTCTAGATATTCAGATTGCACAACTTGAAGACCAACTGGAGAAAACCCGTATCACTTCACCTATCTCAGGCACTGTACTTAACAGGTATGTCGAGGCTGGTGAACTTGCTACCATGGGTACTCCCCTCTTCAAAATTGCAGATACAGGCACGCTGTTCCTGAGGGCTTATGTGACAAATGACCAGCTTGCACTGATTAAACTTAATGACGAGGTAACAGTAAGGGTAGACAACGGTAAAGGAAATATGAAATCATACACGGGTGCAATCATCTGGATATCAAACAAATCAGAGTTTACACCCAAGACAATACAGACTAAAAACGAAAGGGCTAACCTTGTATATGCCTTAAAAATTGCTGTTCCAAATGATGGTTATCTGAAAATAGGCATGTACGGCGAAGTCAAATTCTAAAAAAAGAGAAGAAAAAACTCCACTACACATTTGTAAAAAGAATGCTCTTACTCTGAAAGAAAAATAATATGGACCTGTACGTCCTGTTAAAAACAACAAAATGATCGAAGTAAAAGATTTACATAAGAGTTACACCAAAGGTAAGGTGAACGCACTGAATGGAGTCACTTTCTCTGTCAAAGATGGGGAAATATTCGGAGTAATTGGCCCGGATGGCGCCGGTAAATCATCGCTCTTTCGCATTCTTGCCTCACTCTTGCTACCCGACAGTGGAATAGCTTTGATGAACGGACATGATGTAATAAAAGATTACAGGGAAATCAGGCAGATAATCGGCTATATGCCTGGTCGGTTCTCTCTCTATCAGGATCTGAGCGTGGAAGAAAATCTGACATTTTTTGCCACCCTTTTCAACACCACCATAGAGGAAAATTACCATCTGATCAAAGATATTTATCAGCAGATAGAACCCTTTAAAAACCGGAGAGCAGGAGCGCTTTCGGGAGGTATGAAGCAGAAGCTTGCATTAAGCTGTGCCCTAATTCATAAGCCGGAAATCCTTATCCTTGATGAACCCACTACAGGGGTAGACCCGGTTTCGAGAAAGGAGTTCTGGGATATGCTGAAACGACTGAAAGAGCAGGGCATAACCATCCTGGTTTCAACTGCATATATGGATGAAGCCGGTAGATGCGACAGAATAGCCCTGATGCGTGAAGGGGAGTTTATCGCGAACAACACCCCACAAGGAATTATCGATGATTACGCCGAGACATTATGGTCGGTGGAAGGAACTGGGATGTCAGCATTACTCAGTGAGCTCCGTTCTCATTCCAAGATAAAAAGCAGCTTCGCTTTTGGAGACAAGATTCACGTCACAGTTGAAGGCGGGCTAAAAACCGGAGAGCTTAAAGAATACCTAACAAAAAAAGAATTCAGCGACGTAAGAATTGATCCTATCCAGCCTACCGTGGAAGATTGTTTTATGGCATTAACCATTTGAATATGAAAAAAGTAATTAAAATATCGAACCTAACGAAAAAGTTCGGCAATTTCACGGCAGTGGACCATATATCATTTGATGTTGAGGAGGGAGAAATTTTCGGGTTTCTCGGTGCAAACGGAGCAGGGAAAACCACTGCAATGCAGATGCTTTGCGGTATCAGCATGCCGACAGCGGGAGAAGGGACTGTAGCGGGATACGATATCATTAAAGAGAATGAACTGATAAAACGGAATATCGGGTATATGAGCCAGAAGTTTTCTCTTTATGAAGATCTAAAAGTATGGGAAAATATCCGCCTTTTCGGTGGCATTTACGGCCTTACCGACAAGGTGATATCAACAAAGACCGATGAGTTGCTTAAAAGGCTCGATTTTAAAGATGAACGTAACACGCTGGTGAAATATCTACCCCTTGGCTGGAAGCAGAAGCTGGCATTTTCTGTCGCCATTTTTCATAAACCGAAAATTGTCTTTCTGGACGAACCGACAGGTGGAGTCGATCCGGCTATGCGGCGACAGTTCTGGGAGATGATCTATGAAGCAGCCGACCAGGGAATCACGGTATTTGTAACCACGCACTACATGGATGAAGCAGAGTATTGCAACCGGGTCTCAATAATGGTAGACGGCCGCATCGATGCCCTGGATACACCGGCAAAATTACGTGGCCATTTTAACGCCGGCTCAATGGATGAAGTATTCAGGCAGCTGGCACGAAAAGCAAAACGGGGCGATTAAGCCGACAATGCCCGTACCTATCGCAACGGCTGCAAATTGATATTTAAAACATCAAAAAATGAAACAATTTATTGCATTTGTACGCAAAGAGTTTTATCATATTTTCCGTGATAACAGAACACTTCTCGTAATACTTGGCATGCCGGTAGTGGAGATACTGTTATTCGGATTTGCTATCAATATGGAAGTACAAGACATTCGTGTGGCGGTTTACGACCCCACCCCCGACACATTCACTAATGGCATTGCTGAACGTATCCAGCAGAATGCCTATTTCAATTATCTTGGGAAAGTGTACTCCATGGAGGAGATGGGGGAGTTGATGCGTAAAGGAAAACTAGATCTGGCAGTGGTATTTCAGCAAAATTTTCAGGAGGACCTGGTGCACTCAGGTGATGCAGCTGTGCAGTTGCTTTCAAACAGCTCCGATCCAAACAGGGGATCTATAGCTGTTACCTATGCAACTGCAATTATAGCCGGATATCAAAGGGAGCAAACGGGGCTGATGCAGATGCCGTTTCAGATTTTGACCGAAAACAGGATGATCTATAACCCACTCATGAAGTCATCGTATATGTTTGTACCTGGTATAATGGGATTAGTGCTGATGATCATATGTACCATAATGACTTCAGTTTCCATCGTTCGGGAGAAGGAGAGAGGAACAATGGAGGTGTTGCTTGCATCGCCCCTGAAACAAGGGACTATGATCTTTGCCAAAACAATTCCATATATGGTTATATCCTTTATTGATTTTATAATTATTCTTCTTCTGAGCTATTTTGTTTTAGATGTGCCTGTTAATGGCAATCTTTTGCTGTTCTTTCTGATTGCGATCATCTACATTGCACTGACCCTGTCTTATGGACTGACCGTTTCAACGCTGGTGGATAAACAGGTAAACGCAGTTATTGTCTCGGCTATAACAGCAATGGTTCCAGTACTGATGCTTTCAGGGATGATATTCCCTATCGACAATATGCCGATGGTGCTGCAGGCTTTATCTACTATTGTACCTGCACGATGGTTTATTGAAGCAGTACGTAAAGTGATGATTCAGGGACAGGGATTAATGATGGTCTGGAAAGAGATACTTATATTAATTGGAATGATATTGTTCCTGTTAGTGGTTACAATCATAAATACTAAAAAAAGGCTGGAGTAAAGGTTTAACCAATTACAGATTATCAACAGATTATTAACATGTTGCCAGTGCATCATCAACAAATTATCAACAAATTATCAACAGTTTAATCCGTGCAAATCGGAACTGGAACATTATTACTGAATGGTTGAAAATTATGAAAACAATAAAATTCCTAATAGAAAAAGAGTTTAAACAGATGTTCAGGAATCCTATGATTCCAAAAATGATTGTTATGTATCCGGTTATGGTGTTGCTGGTGTTCCCGTGGGCAGTAAGTTTCGAAATAAAAAATATTAAAATTGATGTTGTAGATCATAGCAAGAATGTATATTCTAAAAGACTGACCGACAAAATTGCATCTTCTCGATACTTTATCCTTAACGACACTCCGCCCAATTACCAGACAGCAATGTTGAATATGGAACATGACGAAACAGATATGATCCTGGAAATACCCACTTCGTTCGATATGGATCTGGTAAAAAACAAAGCATCAGGAGTAGGCATGGCAGTCAACTCGGTAAACGGCACCCAGGGCCTGTTGGGTAGCAATTATATTATGCAGATTGTGAACGATTTCTCATCGGAACTGTTAGGTGAACTTATGCATACAATGCCTCCGCAATCCAGAGCCTCAATAATGCGAATGCCAAAAGTAGATATTGTTCCCCAGTTCAAGTTTAATCCTGCTCTGGACTATAAATTCTTTATGATTCCAGGTTTTATGGTGTTACTCCTCACACTTATCTGTGGCATTTTACCCGCACTGAACATTGTGTTGGAAAAAGAGAACGGTACCATTAACCAGATCAATGTGACCCCGGTAAACAGAATAGTGTTTATTCTGGCTAAACTTATTCCTTTCTGGATTGTAGGCCTTGTTGTCATGATAATTTCAGTCTCAGCATCATACCTGCTGTATGGGCTCTGGCCCACAGGAAGTGTTTTAGCTGTACTTTTCTCAGCTGTTGTCTTTATCATCTCCATATCAGGGCTGGGAATCATCATCTCAAACTATTCCTCAAATATGCAGCAGGCAAGCTTTCTGGTGATGTTCTTTATTCTTATCCTTATCCTGCTTGGCGGTATGTTTACCCCCATATCAAGCATGCCCGAATGGGCCCGGTTGATTGCATACGTCAACCCGTTTACCTACCTTACAACTACCTTTCGCATGCTCTATCTGAACGGGAGCACGTTGGCTGATGTATCGGGGAATCTGCTTAAATTGGGAGTAATTGCAGTAGTATTGAATGGTTGGGCAGTAGTCAGCTATAAAAAAAGAGGATAAACATTAGCCAACCGGCTCAGCCATACCCTAATTTTATGAAATTACGTACCATTTAAATAATAAAATTGCCCTACAATGAAACATAATTTTTTATTTAGTGTTGCGCTGATGATGTTTTTGTTAATTCCTGAAATAATGTCACAGCCTGAAGCAGCTCTTTCCGATTCAACAAAAAGGCCGCTCATGAATATTGTTGATTATTTAAAATCGAAAATAGAACAAGAGAGACAAGAATTGGTTATGACGGAAGGTGAGATTATCCGGTACATGGATGGTTTGCCCCCTTTTTCTATATATAAGGATAACTTTTTTATTACCGGCATCCCGCTCAACAAAGGAATAAACAGGGAAACAGCCGATGCTAAATTTCAACTCAGTATCCGCCACAGGCTTACATCAAGCCGATTGCCTTTCGATACTTTTCTATATCTTACTTATACTCAAAAATCGTTTTGGGATATCTACCGCGATTCTGCCCCATTCAGGGACAGCAACTATAACCCGGGCATCGGGCTTGGAAGATATATTATTGTTGATAACCGGCTGACTGGAGCAGCTTTTTTGCATTTAGAACATGAATCCAACGGCCGTGACAGTCTTGAGTCGAGAAGTACTAATTGGATTGGCTTCTCAGGAAAATATTTTTTAACATCGAATCTTGCTGTCGGTTTCAAAATTACAATTCCTTTTTTTACCGGTAAAGAAAACAGCGACTTGTACGATTACAGAGGAACTGGCTATTTCAACGCCGACTTAAAATCATCAAATAATAAATGGTGGCTTTCAGGCACATTCAGTCTTATAAAGAGCGTAAAGACAATCAATCTCAAACTTACTGCCAGTTATAAGATCTCAGACAGATTCAATCAATATATTTTTGGTGAACTGTACAGTGGTACGGGCGATAGTTTGCTCGATTACAAAAGGAAAGACTTGCAGTTAAGAGCGGGGATATGTATAAAGCCCGATTTTTATAATCTGTTTTAAATTTACTGTACTGAAAAGAGAAGTTGAAAATGAGAAAAACTGCAGCATTTTTATTAACTTTGCAACCTATTAAATTTTTCACTATATTTAATTAACACTTATATAATCAGGCAAATGGGCCATGTAATTAAAAGACAATTCTGCAGTTAATAATCAAGTAGTTACGTGTAATTCTTTGAAGTAATAGCGAGCAATTGTAAATATAAATCATGCTTTTTTTATTTTACCCAAACAGATTGTAACTGGGAGTACAGCAAAAAAATGAGTCCTATGAAAATTGCCATTTTTTATAAAAGAAATAAATTATGCCGCCTCTCTGAGAGTAATGTCAATGTGACAATTTTTGATCAGGAAAGCGAATCGGTAAATGGTGTCAAAAGCCTGTTTTTTGAAGAAAATTCGGTAAAAAATGCATTGCTTTTCTTATCAAACGAATCTATTGATATGATATATGTATCAGAAATTGACGATGAGACGGGAAATAGAATAAGAGAAGATGGTATTGCAATTAAAACTGCACATATGCTCTTGCAAGACAAACTTTTCAATACTCTTTCCCTTTCCTGCGGCAAATGTGACTAAAAGATCTGATTTTTATCAATTAATCTTATTTCTTAATAAAGAAATATTCTATTACAAATTTTTTTAAAGATGATCCTATTAAGCTTTGTGAAAAAACATCATGTCAATATTTTAATCAATCCTAAATATGAGCATTTGAGAAGAGATATTGAAACGATATCAGAAAATTTTAACAAAAAAGGAAAAATTATTTATAAAGGGCGCAATATATTAAAAAAGATGCGTCTGGGTTCAGAAAAAGTCGTGGTGAAGAAATTTTCCGTTCCAAATTTCATAAACCAGTTTATCTATTCCACATTTCGGCAGTCGAAAGCTGCACGCTCTTATTACAATTCCGCCGAAATTATTAATCGCGGTTTCATCTCACCAACACCTGTTGCGTATATAGAAGAGCGACGTTGGGGAAGATTGAAAGATAGTTATTACATTTGCATCTATGCAGAAGATTATAACTCTATAAGGCCATATCTGGACGGAACTTTACAAAATAATGCACTACTGAAAGCATTTGCTGAATATACCTCACAACTTCATTTGCGGGGAATTATTCATAAAGATTACAGTCCCGGCAATATTTTATGGAAGTACAGTGAAGAGAGTCACAACTATTTGTTTTGCCTTGTTGATGTAAACAGAATGAATATACATTCGTTTAACGACGAGTATTTCAAAAACCTTGAGCGATTATCTCCATTACGTGATATCACAACTATTATTGCAGTAAATTACGCCCAATATTCCCACATTGATAAAGAAGAAGCCATTCAGTCTGTAAATAACTATTCAGATAGTTTTTATCTAAAAAAAACATATAAATACACTTTAAAAGAGTTGCCGAAAAAATCTTTTAAATCGCGACGGAAAAATGTCAGGGCGCTATTTTTATATTTTGTTTATCGCCGGTTACGCCAATTAAAAATTGTATCACAGAAGCAAAAAGAGATTCTAAAAGAGAAAGAAATAAATATTTACGACAAGTATCTTCGCGAAAAAGATACCAGAGAGGTATTGCCTTTTCGATATAATTACTACGAAGAAGGGAATGAAGAGAATGAAGAGAATGAAGAGAACGAGGATAAAAGTAAAATAATGGCTCAGTAATTACAGATCACGGCAATAGAGATAATGAGCATGAAAACATTTTGCACAAACAAAACGCCTAAGGTGACAGTCCATAAAGAGGTATGAGAATGAAAGTTTCGGTAATCCGATCAAAAAAGCACAACTTCTTTCGTGTATTATAAGTGGATTATGGCAGAAGGTTTTGTTATTTTCTGATAGCAGAAAGAAACTGTTTGCGGTAGGTCTCTCCAACCGGAATCTGTTTTTTTCCTATTATAATACGGTTTTTATCAACGCTTGAGATTTTGTTTAAGTGAATGATATACGACCTGTGAACACGGATGAAACGCTCGGAGGGAAGCTCTTCCTCCAGCGATTTTAGGCTCATCAGAGACAAAATAGGTTTTAAACTGCTTTCCGTGTAAATCTTCACATAATCTTTTAACCCTTCAATATACAGCATATCGTCGTACAACACATGCAAGAGGCGATATTCAGATTTAACAAAAATGCCCACATTCTCTTGTACAGACTCACTATTTGATTTTGATTCTGTCATTTCAAACCAGTTCAAAGCTTTTTTTGCTGCGGCGAGAAATTCTGAAAAAGAGAAAGGTTTTAGCAGATAATCTATCGCATTTACTTTATATCCCTCCAAAGCATATTCGCTGAAAGCGGTGGTAAAGATAATACGTGTATGATTGTCAATGATACGTGCAAGCTCAATACCATTCACATCGGGCATCTGGATATCAAGGAAAAGCACATCAACTTTCTCCACTGCTATGTGCTTCATTGCAGAAAGTGCATTACTGTATTTGCCGGTAAGATTCAGAAAAGGGGTTCTCTGAACGTACGATTCCAGAAGCGACAAAGCCAGCGGCTCATCATCAACTATCCAACAATTCAATATCATCAGGCTCTTTTTTTGTATCAATCGCAAGTACAGTAGAATAAACATCGCCCTGAATTTTTATATTCCACTGATATCTGTCAGGGTAAAGCAGCTCAAGTTTTTTCTTCACCAGCTCCAACCCTATTCCACTGCCGCTTTTATCTGAAACCGATTTTGGGAAATAACTGTTTCTGGAAATAAACTCCACTTTTCCGTCAGGATGCTCTTTTAGCGAAATTTCAATAAACGACGGTTTGTCTCCACTTACACCGTGCTTGAATGCATTTTCTATCAAAGATATAAAAATTAGTGGAGAAATAAGAGTATTCCCAGTTTCCGAATAAGAGAATTCGGTTGTAAGCTTCACATTATCAGGTAGCCGTATACGCATTAACTCAATATAGTTACGCATGAAATCAGCCTCCTGCTTTAGCGGAACATAGGTCTGGTTGTTGTCATAGAGCAGATGTCGCAGCATCTTGCTCAGATCCACAACTGCTTGCTGCGCTTTTGGAGGATTAAACTCTATGAGCGCATAAATATTGTTGAGTGTGTTTAGCAAAAAGTGCGGGTTGATCTGGTTCTTAAGGTTCTGAAGCTCGGCTTCAGATTTTGCTTTTGCCAGCTCTTTCCGTTCGTTTTCCACCTCAAGCCATCTTACAGTCATCTTCAATGCAACACTAAGCCCGGTCATGAAAAAAAGAGAGGTGGAATTGCGTAATATAAAAATATACCTGAAACTGCTTCTTCTGTGCCTCCTTGGCCTAAATTCAGGGAGTAAAGAATCTATCACTCCTCGGCCATAATACATCAGGAAAGATACTGCAATAATGAGTAATAGATTGTAAATTATAAACTCTTTGTTTTTTCCTTTATACAGCAGCTTATCGATAAGAAAAAAATAGTTAAGGTAAAAAACCAGCATGAATCCCAGCATCTCGGGGAGTGACCTTAAAAACATGCGAAAGTTGAAAATCCGCTCGGGATCGGTAAAAAAGTAGGGAAGAATAAATATCACACCCCACAGAAGGATATGTACAAACACATTGTTCCAACTTACCTTCTGTTTTTGTTGTAATACCTGTACCATATTGTAAAAAAATTAAAATATGTTAGGGCCTCTTCTTTCACCATGGCCATGGCCTCCAAATCTTCCGCTACCTCTTTCAGGTATCATCTCTTCCCTTGTGGCGCCTCCTTTGAATATATTGAACCTATAAACAAAGTGCACCATGAAATAGCTTGTGAGCGTGTTTGAAGTAGTATCACGTATATAGTTCGATGTTACGCTTCTGTTAATATTGCTGCGCTGTTGCAGAATATCATATATCTTAAAACGGATGGTACCGTTCTTTTGTTTAAAAAGTTGCTTCTGAACAGATGCATTCCATAACCATTCTTTCTGCTGGAATCCATCTGCATATCCGGAGTTTGTTGAATAGTTGATATCACTCTCTATGGTCAGGTCCCACGGCAGATAGATTGATGTATTGGCATTTCCGCCATAGTTGAAATAGTTTTGATTGTTCTGTATTTTAATAGTGTTTGACACGCTATTGTAGCTGATGTTTCCCCGAACACCAAAATCGAACAGATCAGACCGATAATTCAATCCCAGCATCTCAGACAGGTTGACGCGCTTATTCAGATTTTTCTCATTGTTTGAAAATCCGTTTGTATGGTTGTAACTTGCAAAAGACATTGAAGAAACTGAAAATTTTATATTCCTGAGTGGCACATTAAACATAACACGGCCATTGACATTCCAGTTACCGGCAACGTTCTTGTAAGTGGTCTCCTTTCTGCCGGTATTGATATCGGTAAATGTTGAAGACACGATATCGTTGGTAAGATAGCCACCGTTCACAAAAGCTGCGATGGAGCTCGCCTTTTCGGGATTCGACATCCTGTACCTCAAGCTAAGTTGATGTTGAAAAGAAGGCTTTAGGTCGGGGTTGCCATAGCGGATATTCAACGGGTCAGAGACATCAACCACGGGAGAGAGTTGCGAGACCGACGGTTGGTCGGTATTTCCGAAATAGCGTATCTGAAGATTCATGGTTCGACTCCAGCGATAGTTAAACTGAGCCATGGGTGCATAGTTTATAACCTCTTGACTGGCATCATGAATTAAATCTGTTCCGATAAATGTTTTACTACGTGAGCTGGACGGCTGCACTGAAAAGCCTAACATATAGTCATATTTCTCTCTTATTGCCCTGAAGTTCAATCCCAGGTCCTGATTCACGAAGTTGTTCTCCAGCCTTTTGCTGTACAACGAATCCAGTACAGTATAGTTGCCTGTTTCGTCCTTTGAGCGGGTGTCTTTGTCAGATTCAGATATGTTCTGTCGATACCGGTATGCAAGCTGAAGGAAGTTATTTCTGCCTATAGGCTCCACGTATGAGAAATATCCGCTCCAGGAGGTGTTGTCGCTGGTATTTGTAAAATGCTGATCTATGAGATCGTCGGGACGCGGCCCTTTGTAAAAAGTGGCAGAGACGCTTGTTCCCTTATTATCAGATTCACCCCTGTTTGCACGCAGTTGAGCACTCACTACCCTGCCAGCTTTTCCAAGTTTGCGACTTATATCAAGATTTCCACCGTAGTTCTTCCCGTCTCCTTCTGAAAAGTACCTCGAATCACCATGGTTAACAGTATCGCCCGACAGCTCAACTTTGGTAAGGAAATGGCCCTCTTCATCGCGGGTATTGTTATAAAATGAAGCTTCGGGACGGAAAATTATGGTAGTGAATGAGTCCGGGTTCCATTCAACCCTGAAGTCCATATTGAAATTCCGGCTTTTGTTGTTCGACCTGTTACTCTCGCTCTCCAGTGTATTTCCGGCGCTGAGAATGTTCTGTGTAAATACATCGGACTGAACATCGGTATCGGTATATCCGTAACGGGCATTTCCCCCGATCTTGAATTTTGAGGTAAATTGCTTGCTGAAGTTGCTTCCTGCATTTACAGAGGTTGATATTCCGTCTCTGCCGCCGAACATGCGCATTCTCCCTCCACGGCCACCCATACTGCCGAACATTGCCGAAGCAAGGTCTGAAAAACCTGCATTATTAGTATTGTTGACACCTCCTAAGAATGTAAATTGGTCCTTGTTCTTCATATAGTTAAGCATTCCATTAGCTTCATACCGGTCCTTGCTTCCGTAGCCTGCAAAGGCATTTCCAAAAAGCCCCTCTTTCATGCCAGGGCGCACCATCAGGTTAATAACATTCTCTTCCTCTCCATCATCGAATCCGGTCATCTGTGCCATTTCTGTTTTTCTCTCAAGCACCTGAAGCTTTTCAACCATTTTTGCAGGAAGATTTTTAGATGCCACTTTCGGGTCGCTGCTGAAAAACTCCTCTCCATCCACCAATATTTTTTTTATCTCCTTCCCGTTTACTGTTATCTTGCCATCATTATCCACTTCCACACCCGGCATCTTTTTTAGCAAGTCTTCAACAACCGCACTTTCAGTTACTTTATAGGAATCCGCATTGTACTCCAACGTATCACCCTTTACAGTTATTTCAGGCGCTTTTGCAGTTACCACAGTCTCCGATAAAAGTATGTTGTCAGTACTTATTGAGATATTTCCAAGCTGTACCGAGGAATTGCCGGAAGTTACATTTACATTCTTATACACATCGTTATATCCAATGAAAGAGATATGCAGGATATATGATCCGTATCTTACCGGAATGGCAAACAGGCCATTGGAGCCGGTTGCTTTTCCTGTTACAAAGGTGCTGTCTGCCTGCCTAAGTATCCTTACATTGGCAAGAGGTACAGGCTCTTCGGTTTCCTTATCAATAAGCTTACCCGATATGGAACTATTAGTTTGCGCCTGCAGTGGGTACATAAAAGAGTATAGTAACAAAAAAGTTGCTATAAAACATATCTTCTTCATATTATTTTCTGTTGAATTATTGATATGATGAAATCAATTTTGCAGACAAAAATAATAACACCCGGATGCCTTGACAAATCAAATAGATAAACCGAACTATTTTATCGACCAATTGCGACTTTTACTCTCTGAACCATTCAAAATAACCGTGATAAGAGTAGTCACAATAAAATGTGTTCAGCTCAATACCAGTAACTACTAAAACTTTAAGGTGATATTTTTACAGCAATAATTAACAGGTCGATAATTCCAGTGATGGTTATGTGACGTGATGG